>NZ_VSZV01000243.1:0-17162 GCF_008919455.1 Rhizobium sp. PEPV16 | reverse complement strand
CAGGCCTTGCGGATATTCGTCAACGACGAGCTCGGCGAACTGGCGCAGGCGCTGTTTGCGGCGGAAGCGGTGCTGAAACCCGGCGGTCGGCTTGTCGTCGTCACCTTTCATTCGCTCGAAGACCGCATCGTCAAGAAATTCTTCTCCGACCGCGCCGGCAAGGCGTCGGGTTCGCGCCATCTGCCGGTCGCGCATGAGCGGGCGGCAACCTTTGCGGCGATCGGCAAGCCGATGGTTTCGGCAAGCGAGGCGGAGGCGGAGATCAATCCGCGCGCCCGCTCCGCCAAGCTGCGCGCCGGCCTGAGGACGGACGCCGTCGCCGAAGCCGCGGATATGTCGCTCTTCGGGTTTCCCAATCTTGCCAGTCTCGGAAAGCTTGGAGGTTGATATGCTGAAAACGTTCGATCTCGTGCTCATCGGCGTCATGACGGCCACCGCCACCGTGACCTACACGATCAAGCACCGCGCCGAATTGAAGGTCGAGGAGGTTCATCGCCTCGAAGCCGAGATCAAGCTCGAGAAGGACACGATCGACCTTCTCAAGGCCGACTGGGCGCTGCAATCGCAGCCGAACCGCCTGGAGCGGCTGGTCAAGGCCTATAATGAAGAATTGAAGCTGCAGCCGACGGAATCGACGGCGCTCGTGCATGCCAAGGAATTGCCGATGCTGAAATCCGAGGTTCCCGTGCCTGACGTGACGGAGGCTAAGGTCAGCGCCAAGGGCGCGACCGTGGCCAGCGCCAAGAGCGCGACCGTGGCCACCGCCAAAGGCGCACCAGACACCAAGGGCGCGCAAGCCACCGCCAAGGCGCAACCCATTCCGATGCCTGCGCCGCGCGGCGAGGCAGAGGATGCAGACCAGATCGAAACCGGATCGGTGGAGGAATAATGTCGTTTCTTTCCCGCATCATGGTTTTGAAGAGCCAAGCGCATTTCTCCGCCGGCGTCTATAACCGGTTCGGCGGTCCTTCCCCCGCCGGCCTGGCGATCGAGGGATCGCGCAAGAAGAAATCAGGGCAGGCGAAAAGCCGCGTCGGCCTGCTGATCCTTGGCTTCATGGGTGTCTACGCCGTCATCGGCGGCCGTCTCGTCGAATATGCGATGAAGGATCAGGAGGTCGTCTCCAGCATCCTGCCGCCCGACCGGCTGATGGCCTCGCGCCCCGACATTCTCGACCGCAACGGCGAAGTGCTGGCCACCGACATCCGCACCGTCTCGCTGTTTGCCGAACCGAACAAGATCGTCGACGCCGACGAGGCGGTCGAGAAACTTGCAACGGTGCTGCCCGAACTCGACGTCAGGGACACTTATAAGAAGCTCTCGGTCAAGACCTCGCATTTCGCCTGGCTGCGCCGGCAACTGACGCCGAAGCAGCAGAGCCAGATCCTGGCGCTCGGCATTCCCGGCATCGGTTTCCGGCCGGAGAAGCGCCGCTTCTATCCGGGCGGGGCGACCGCCGCACACGTCCTCGGTTACGTCAACATCGACAACCGCGGTGTCGCCGGCATGGAGAAATTTATCGACGATCAAGGCCTTGCCGATCTCGCTTCCGTCGGCATGACTAGCGACCAGCCGCTCGAGCCGGTACGGCTGTCGATCGACCTGCGCGTGCAGAACATCGTTCGGGACGCGGTCGTCAACGCGGTCAACAACTTCCAGGCCAAAGGCGCCGGTGCCGCGGTCATCGACGTGCATACGGGAGAAGTGCTGGCGATGGCATCGGCGCCGGATTTCGATCCGAACGATCCGCAGGAAGGCGCCAAGGAGGGTTGGCTCAACCGGATGACCAACGGCACCTTCGAAATGGGTTCTACCTTCAAGACCTTTTCGCTGGCCATGGCGCTCGATAGCGGCAAGGTGAAGATGACCGACAGTTTCGATGCCAGCAAATCGATCTATATCGGCGGCTTCACCATCCACGATTTTCACGGGCAGCGCCGCTGGCTCACCGTTCCCGAGATTTTCCAGTATTCTTCGAATATCGGTACAGCGCGCGTCATCGATATCGTCGGCATCGACGCTCAGAAGGACTATCTCACCAAGTTAGGCCTCTTGACGAAGATGCAGACCGAGCTGCCCGAAGTGAAGATGCCGAGCCAGCCGCGCGTCTGGAAGAAGATCAATTCGATCACGATTTCCTTCGGCCATGGCGTCTCGACGACGGCGCTGCAGACAGGGGTGGCGGCTGCCGCTCTCGTCAACGGCGGCAAGCTGATCGAGCCGACATTCCTGCCGCGCACACGCGAACAGGCCGATCAGATCGCCAAGCAAGTCCTTAAGAAGTCGACAAGCGACGAAGTGCGCTATCTCCTCGATTTCAACGGCTACAAGGGGTCGGGGCGGGTCGCCCGCGTGCCGGGTTTTGCCGTCGGCAGTAAGACCGGCACGGCCGATAAGGTGGTGAACGGTCGTTATTCGGCAACCTTGAATTTCAATTCCTTCATCGCCGCATTCCCGATCAACGATCCCAGATATGCCGTGATCACCTTCTGCGACGAGCCGAAGACCGGCGAGAAGGCCTATGGCGGAACGCTCTCCGCCGGTACCGCCGGCCCGATTGCCCGCGACATCATCAGCCGCGCAGCCCCCATTCTCGGTATCGAGCCGAAATTCGGGGAGGGCGGATCGGCCTTGCTGGTGTCTTATTGAGTGTGAATGAATATCGACGCCGATTCGCGAGGGGTGAACCGGCTTCAAGAGAGAAAAGTGCATTCGATGAAATTGCGAGACCTGGCCGGAGATCAGTTTCCGGAACTTGAAGCACAGATCGAAGGCCCGGCAGGCCTGCTTGATATTTCAGGCCTGTCTTCGGATAGCCGCAACGTGGCGCCGGGCAATATCTTCATCGCGGTCGCCGGCACCAGGGCTGATGGCGCGGGCTTTATCGCGGATGCCGCCGGCCGCGGCGCTGCCGTCGCGATCGCCTCCCAAGCCGTCGATGCTTCGATCCCCGTGCTTGTGGTCAAGGAGCCGCGCCGTTTCCTTTCCATCGCCGCCGCGCGTTTCCACGGCAGGCAGCCCGACACCATGGTCGCCGTCACCGGCACCGCGGGCAAAACCTCCGTCGCTTCTTTCACCCGGCAGATCTGGGCGCATGCCGGCCATGCGGCCGCGATGATCGGCACGACCGGCGTCGTCTCGCCGACGCGAAACGAATATGGCTCGTTGACGACGCCCGATCCGGTGTCGCTGCATCAGCTGCTGGCGGAACTTGCCGGAGAAGGCGTGACACATGCCGCCATGGAGGCCTCCAGCCACGGTCTCGACCAGTGCCGGCTTGATGGGGTCAGGCTTGCCGCTGCCGCCTTCACCAATCTCGGCCGCGACCACATGGATTATCATCCGACCGTCGAGGCCTACATGGCCGCCAAGATGCGGCTTTTCGATACGCTGCTGCCGAAGGGATCGCCGGCGGTGATTTTTGCCGACGATCCGTGGTCGGCGCAGGCGATCAAGGCCGCGACCCATGCCGGTCACGACATTCGTACCGTCGGGCGAAAGGGCGATTACCTCTCGTTGAAGCGCGTCGAGCACTTCCGCCACAAGCAGATGGCCGAGATCCATATCGGCGGCGAGATCTTCGAGGTGGACATTCCGCTGGCCGGCGATTTTCAGGTGGCCAACGCGCTGGTCGCCGCAGGGCTGGCCATGTCGACCGGCGTTGAGGCGAAGGTTGCGATGGCCGCGCTCGAGAAGCTCGTCGGCGCGTCCGGCCGTCTCGAACTCGTCGGCCATACGAAAGACGGCGCGCTCGCCTATGTCGACTACGCCCACAAGCCGGATGCGCTGGAAAACGTGCTGGGCTCGGTCAGACCCTTCACCACCGGCCGTGTCATTGTCGTTTTCGGCTGCGGCGGCGACCGTGACCGCGGCAAACGGCCGATCATGGGCGAAATCGCCTGTCGTCTTGCCGACGTCGTTATCGTCACCGACGATAACCCGCGTTCTGAGGAACCGGCCTCGATCCGCGCGGAGATCATGGCGGCAGCAAACTGCGCGGCGGAAATCGCCGATCGCGCCATGGCGATCCGCGAGGCTGTCGGCATGCTGAGATCCGGCGATACGCTGATCGTTGCCGGCAAGGGGCATGAGGAAGGGCAGACGATCGGCGGCGTTACCCTGCCGTTCTCCGATCATGCGGAGGTGCGCAAGGCCTTGGAGGAGTTGAAATCTTGAGCTGGCTCTGGACGACGGAAGACATGATCGCAGCGATGGCGGGGCGCCCTTTCGGCACGCTGCCCGAAGGCATCACCGGCATTTCCATCGACAGCCGCTCGATTGCTCCAGGCGAAGCCTTCTTCGCGATCAAGGGCGACCGTGTCGACGGTCACGACTACGCCTCGATGGCGATGGCGAACGGCGCCTCCCTTCTCGTTGTCAGCGAGGCGAGGCTTCCCGCCATGGGCCGTCTGACTGTGCCGATGATCGTCGTGGAAGACGTGCTCGCGGCACTTGGCCGGCTCGGCCTTGCCTCGCGCGAGCGCTCGCGGGCCCAGATCATCGCGGTGACGGGATCTGTGGGAAAGACGACCACCAAGGAAATGCTGCGGCATGTGCTGTCGCCCTCCGGCAAGGTGCACGCCTCCGTCGCCTCCTTCAACAATCATTGGGGTGTGCCGCTGACGCTGGCACGCATGCCTGAGGATACGGATTACGGCGTCTTCGAAGTCGGAATGAACCATCCCGGTGAGATCCGGCCGCTGGTGACGATGATCCGTCCCGATATCGCAATCATCACGACGATTGCGCCGGCGCATCTCGGCAATTTCAAGAACATCAAGGAAATCGCCGCCGCTAAGGCGGAGATCTTCGAGGGGCTCGAACCCGGCGGCCATGTCGTGCTCAACCGCGACAACGACCAGTTCAATTTCCTCGACCGCACGGCGCAGTCGCTCGGCATCGAGGATATCCATTCCTTCGGCCAGCATGCCAAGGCCGAATTCCGGCTCGCAGAATTCAATGGTTCCGACGAGAATTCGACGCTGTGGCTGACGATCGGCGGCGAGACGCTGGAGGTCGCGCTCGGCGCGCCTGGCCGCCATATCGCCGAGAATGCGCTCGCAGCGCTCGGCGTCGTCAGGATCGTCGGCGCCGATATGCAAAAGGCGATCGAAGCGCTTGCGACGCTGAGGCCGGAAAAGGGCCGAGGCAAGCGCCACCGGCTTGTCATCGGCGGCGGCAGCTTCACGCTGATCGACGAGAGCTACAATGCCAATCCGGCCTCGATGCGCGCGGCGATCGCGCTGCTGGCGGCCTCCGAGCCGACCGGCCGCGGACGCCGTATCGCCGTGCTCGGCGACATGCTGGAGATGGGCGAGTATGCGCAGAAGGTCCATACCGACCTTGCCGTGCCGCTGCTTGCGGCCGGCATCGAGCATGTCTGGCTCGCCGGAGGCGAGATGGCTGCGCTCAAGGAATCGCTGCCGGAAAGCGTCCATGTCGAATATCGCGAGAACACGGACGAATTGACGGATTATGTATTGAACTCGGTCGCGCCAGGCGACGTGTTGATGGTGAAATCGTCTCTGGGCATCGGTTTCGGCAAGATCGTCGCCGCGCTCCTTGACAAGTTCCCGCCATTTGCCGACACGCAACGCGAATTTTGATCGGGTAAACAAGGGGCCCTGAATGCTGATCTGGCTTGTCGAACTGTCGGAATATTTCAAATTTCTGAATCTGTTCAGATACATTACCTTCCGTACGGGGGCCGCTCTCTTCACCTCAGCGCTGATCGTCTTCCTGTTTGGGCCGACGATCATCAATTCGCTGCGCATCCGGCAGGGCAAGGGCCAGCCGATCCGCGCCGACGGGCCGCAGACGCATTTCAAGAAGGCCGGCACGCCGACCATGGGCGGGCTGATGATCCTCGCCGGCATCGTCGGCGCGTCGCTGCTCTGGGCCGATCTTTCCAACGTCTATGTGGTCGCCACGTTGCTGGTGACGCTGGGCTTCGGTGCGATCGGCTTCTACGATGATTATCTCAAGGTAACGAAGCAGAGCCATATGGGCTTTTCCGGCAAGGCGCGTCTCGGCATCGAATTCGTCATCGCCGGCATCGCCGTCTATTTCATGATGCGCACCGCCCTTGCCTCGGGGATTGCCGGCTCGACCTTCGGCTCCTCGATCGCCTTTCCCTTCTTCAAAGACTTCATGATCAATATCGGCATCATGTTCGTCGTCTTCGGCGGCTTCGTGATCGTTGGCGCCGGCAATGCCGTCAATCTGACCGACGGTCTCGACGGGCTTGCCATCGTGCCGGTGATGATCGCCGCCGCCTCCTTCGGCGTCATCGCCTATCTCGCCGGCAATGTGGTGTTTGCGAACTACCTGCAGATCAATTTCGTGCCCGGCACCGGCGAGCTCGCCGTCGTGCTCGGCGCCGTCATCGGCGCCGGCCTCGGTTTTCTCTGGTTCAATGCACCGCCGGCTGCCATCTTCATGGGCGACACGGGGTCGCTGGCACTCGGCGGCACGATCGGCACCGTCGCCGTCGCCACCAAGCACGAGATCGTCATGGCAATCATCGGCGGCCTCTTCGTCATCGAGACGCTGTCGGTGATCATCCAGGTCGGCTTCTTCAAGATGACCGGCCGGCGCGTCTTCCTGATGGCGCCGATCCATCATCACTTCGAGAAGAAGGGCTGGACCGAGAGCCAGGTGGTGATCCGCTTCTGGATCGTCGCCGTCGGCCTTGCCATGCTCGGCCTTTCGACGCTGAAGCTCCGGTGAGGCGGCGATGATCCCGGTCACGACACTCAAGGACAGGAAGGTCGCGCTCTTCGGGCTCGGCGGCTCCGGCTTCGCTACCGCCCGGGCGCTGATATCAGGCGGTGCCGATGTGACCGCCTGGGACGACAACCCCGACAGTGTCACCAAGGCCGCTGCCGAAGGCATCAGGACGGAAGACCTGCACAACATCGACTGGAGCCAGCAGGCGCTGTTCGTGCTGTCGCCCGGCGTGCCGCTCACCCATCCGAAGCCGCACTGGACCGTCGATCTGGCGCGGGCCGCCGGCGTCGATATCGTCGGCGACGTCGAACTCTTCGTGCGCGAGCGCCGCGCCCACGCGCCGGATTGCCCCTTCATCGCCATAACCGGGACCAACGGCAAGTCGACCACGACGGCGCTGATCGCCCATATCCTGAAATCATCAGGCTACGACACGCAGCTCGGCGGCAATATCGGCACGGCCGTGCTGACGCTCGATCCGCCGAAGGCCGAGCGTTATTATGTCGTCGAATGCTCCTCCTACCAGATCGATCTGGCGCCGACGCTGGACCCGTCTGCCGGCATCCTGCTCAACCTGACGCCCGATCATCTCGACCGTCACGGCACCATGCAGCATTATGCCGATATCAAGGAAAGGCTGGTCGCCGGCAGCGATGTCGCGATCGTCGGCGTCGACGACAGCCTTTCGGCACTGATTGCCGATCGTGTCGAGCGGGCAGGCGTCAAGGTGGTCCGTATTTCGCGCCGCAACGTGCTGGCCGATGGCATCTATGCCGAAGGCACCAAACTCATCCAGGCCGCCGGCGGCGCCATGCTGCCTTTCGCCGATCTCGACGGCATCCAGACGCTGCGCGGCAGCCATAATGCGCAGAATGCTGCAGCCTCCGTCGCCGCCTGCCTCGCCGTCGGGATTTCCGCCGACGACATCCGCACCGGTCTTGCCTCGTTTCCCGGATTGAAGCACCGCATGCAGCCGGTCGGGCAGCGTGGCCGCGTCGTTTTCGTCAACGATTCCAAGGCGACCAATGCCGATGCCGCGGCACCGGCTCTTTCGAGCTATGATCGCATCTATTGGATCGCCGGCGGCTTGCCGAAGGCTGGCGGGATCACGACGCTTGCTCCCTATTTTCCGCGCATCGCCAAGGCCTATCTGATCGGTGAGGCGGCGGCGGAATTCGCCGCGACGCTCGGCGAGGCCGTGCCTTACGAGATCTCGGGCACGCTGGAGCGCGCCGTCGCGCATGCGGCCGCCGATGCCGAACGCGACGAGAGCGCTGCTTCGGCCGTGATGTTATCCCCGGCTTGCGCAAGCTTCGACCAGTATAAGAACTTCGAAGTCAGGGGCGAAGCCTTCGTCGGCCACGTGGCAGCGCTTGACGGGATTACGATGCTGATCGGTCCGGCAACAGGAGAGAAATGACATGGTAAGCCGCGCGGAACGTGGGCCTCTGGCCGATTGGTTCTGGACCATCGACCGCTTCTTCCTGGCGATGTTCATCTTCCTGATGGGCATCGGCTTCATGCTGTCGTTTGCGGCATCGCCTGCGGTTGCCGAGCGCATCGGGCTCGAGCCCTTCCATTTCGTCAAGCGCCATGCGGCCTTCATGATCCCCTCGATCGCTGTCATGCTCGGGCTGTCGTTCCTGACGCCGCGCCAGGTGCGGCGCACTGCGATCCTGATCCTTATCGTCTCAGTCGCGATGATGGTGCTGGTGCTGTTCGTCGGGCAGGAGGTCAAGGGTGGCAGACGCTGGATCTGGATCGCCGGCCTTTCCGTCCAGCCGTCGGAATTCATGAAGCCTGCCTTCGTCGTGGTTTGTGCCTGGCTTTTCGCCGAACATGCGCGCCAGCCGGAGATTCCCGGCAATCTCTTTGCCATCATTCTGTTCGGCATCGTCGCGGCCCTTCTCGTCGCGCAGCCGGACCTCGGCCAGACCATCCTGACCACGGCCGTCTGGGGCGGGATGTTCTTCATGGCCGGCATGCCATGGATCTGGATCGTGCTGCTCGGTATCGGCGGCGCCGGCGGCCTGCTCAGCGCCTATTACGTCTTTCCGCACGTCGCCGGCCGAATAGACAAATTCATGACAGGCGAGGGTGATACGTTCCAGATCGATACCGCGCGCGAGGCAATCATCCGCGGCAGCTGGTTCGGCCAGGGACCGGGCGAAGGCATCGTCAAGCGCATCATCCCGGATGCGCATACCGACTTCATCTTCTCGGTCGCGGCCGAGGAATTCGGCATCGTGTTCTGCATGGCGCTCGTCGCGCTGTTTACAGTGCTGGTGCTGCGCGGCCTCTCGCATGCCTATCGCGAGCGCAACGACTTCAACCGCTTCGCCGTCGCCGGCCTGGTGCTGCAGTTGGGCATCCAGTCGATCATCAATATCGGCGTCAATCTCGAACTGCTGCCGGCAAAGGGTATGACGCTGCCGCTGATTTCCTATGGCGGCTCGTCTATGGTGGCGATCTGCGTCACCGCCGGCTTCATTCTGGCGCTGACGCGCCATCGACCGGAAAAACGCGCACAGGACCGGAGCCTCTTTCGCGTCCCGCACGGTTTGCCGGCGGAGTAGAAGACCATGAGCAATGGCATCGTGCTGCTTGCCGCCGGGGGGACCGGCGGCCATGTGTTCCCGGCGGAGGCGCTGGCCTTCAAGCTGAAGGAGCGCGGCTATTCGGTGCATCTCGTCACGGATAGCCGGGCGGAGCGTTATGCCGGCAAGTTCCCGGCCGAGGAAATCCATGTCGTGCCGTCGGCGACGATCGGCTCGAAGAACCCGCTCGCCGTCGCCCGCTCGTTATGGACGCTCTGGAGCGGCATGCGGGCGGCAAAGAAGCTGATCCAGCGGCTGCAGCCGGTCGTCGTCGTCGGTTTCGGCGGTTATCCCACCGTGCCGCCGCTGCTTGCCGCCACCCGGCTCGGCGTGCCCTCGATGATCCACGAGCAGAATGCGGTGATGGGGCGCGCCAACAAGGCCTTGGCAACCCGCGTGCAGGCCATTGCCGGCGGTTTCCTGCCGGAGGGGAGCGGTGCCTTTCCGGACAAGACGGTGACGACAGGCAATCCAGTCCGACCGGCGATCATCGCCGCAGCCGAGGTGCCTTACACGCCGTCGCATGCGGGCGACGCTTTCAATCTCGTCGTCTTCGGCGGCAGCCAGGGTGCGCAATATTTCTCTAAGACGCTGCCGACGGCGATCAGTCTGCTCGACGATGCGCTTCGCGTGCGTCTGCGCATCACTCAGCAGGTGCGTCCCGAGGACATGGAGATGGTCAGCGGCTGCGTCGCCAAGCTGGAGATGGATGCCGATATCGCCCCCTTCTTCACCGACATGGCCGAGAGGCTGGCGAGGGCGCATCTCGTCATCTGCCGTTCGGGCGCCTCGACGGTTTCGGAAATCTCCGTCATCGGCAGGCCTGCCATCCTTGTGCCTTACCCGCACGCTCTCGATCACGACCAGGCGGCGAATGCGGCGGCACTCGCTGCGGCCGGTGGGGCGAAGGTAATCGCCCAGTCGGAGCTTTCGCCGGAGAAGATCGCGGCGATCCTGACGGCTGTCATGAACGATCCGGAAAAGCTTGCGCATATGGCGGCGGCGGCGAAACTCGCCGGGAAACCCGACGCTGCGAACTTGCTTGCCGACATGGTTGAGGCTATTGCCGCCAGACGGACAATAGCGGAATTCAAGAGGACACGCGCATGAAACTGCCGAAGACGATCGGTCTCGTCCATTTCATCGGCATCGGCGGCATCGGCATGAGCGGCATTGCCGAGGTGCTGCACAATCTCGGCCACAAGGTGCAGGGATCTGACCAGGCCGACAGCGCCAACGTCCAGCGCCTGCGCGAAAAGGGCATCGAGGTTTTCGTCGGTCACCGGGCCGAAAACCTGGGTGAGGCCGAAGTCGTCGTCGTCTCGACGGCGATCAAGAAGAGCAATCCGGAGCTCATCGCCGCGCGCGAAAAGTTGCTGCCGGTGGTGCGCCGCGCCGAAATGCTGGCCGAGCTGATGCGTTTCCGCAATGCGATCGCCATCGGCGGCACGCATGGCAAGACGACGACCACCTCGCTGGTCGCCACACTGCTCGAAGCCGGTGGGCTCGACCCGACCGTCATCAACGGCGGGATCATCAACGCCTACGGCACCAATGCCCGCATGGGCGAGGGCGAGTGGATGGTGGTCGAGGCCGACGAATCGGACGGCACCTTCCTGAAGCTTCCGGCCGACGTCGCGGTCATCACCAATATCGACCCGGAACATCTTGACCATTACGGCAATTTCGACGCCGTGCGCGCCGCCTTCCGGCAGTTCGTCGAGAACGTGCCGTTCTACGGCTTCGGCGTCATGTGTCTCGACCATCCCGAGGTGCAGTCGCTGGTCGGCCGCATCGAGGATCGCAAGATCATCACCTATGGCGAGAACCCGCAGGCCGACGTGCGCTTCAAGAATGTGCGCATCGACGGCACGCGCTCGATCTTCGACGTCGAAATCCGCCGCCGCCGCACCGGCCAGGTAATCGAGCTCAAGGGGCTGGTCATGCCGATGCCGGGACGGCATAATATTTCCAACGCGACGGCGGCGATTGCCGTTGCCAACCGGCTCGGCATATCGAGCGCCGATATCGCCAAGGGGCTTGCCTCCTTCGGTGGCGTCAAGCGCCGTTTCACACTGACCGGCGAGTGGAACGACGTGCAGATCTTCGACGATTACGGCCACCATCCCGTCGAGATCAAGGCGGTGCTGCGCGCCGCTCGAGAATCCTGCAAGGGGCGTGTCATCGCCGTCCACCAGCCGCATCGCTTTAGCCGTCTTGCGAGCCTGTTCGAGGAATTCGCCGCCTGCTTCAACGATGCCGACAGCATCTTCCTGGCACCCGTCTATGCGGCGGGGGAGGATCCGATCGAGGGTATCGATTCCGTGTCGCTGGTCTCGCGCATAAAATCCGGCGGCCATCGCGACGCCCGCTTTCTAACTTCGGCGGAGCTTCTGCCGCAGATGGTCGCGGAGGTTGCAAAGCCTGGCGATTTCGTGGTTCTGTTGGGGGCTGGGAGCATTACATCCTGGGCAGCGGCACTGCCCAAGCAACTGGAAGGCCTATCGGGAAAGTCCGTATGAAACAGGTGAATGGGGAAAAGCTTCTCGCGTCTCTCGGAGACGGTGTAAAGGATATCCGCGGTCGTATCACGCCGGATGCCCCGATGGACCGTGTCACCTGGTTCAGGGCCGGTGGCCTGGCCGAGCTGATGTTCCAGCCGCATGATATCGACGATCTCGTCGCCTTCCTGAAGATATTGCCGGAAGAGGTGCCGCTGACGGTGGTCGGCGTCGGCTCCAACATCCTGGTGCGCGACGGCGGCATTCCCGGCGTCGTGCTGCGCCTGTCGGCCAAGGGGTTCGGCTTCGTCGAGCTTGCCGGCGAAAACCGGATTCTCGCCGGCGCCATCTGCCCTGATAAACATGTGGCGGCGATGGCGATGGACAACGGCATCGGCGGCTTCCATTTCTTCTACGGAATTCCGGGCGGCATCGGTGGCGCGGCGCGCATGAATGCCGGGGCCAACGGTGTGGAGACGCGGGAGCGGCTGATCGAAGTCAATGCGGTCGATCGCAAGGGCAACAAGCATGTGCTCTCCAATGCCGAGATGGACTATTCCTATCGGTATTCGGCAGCGCCCGCCGATCTGATCTTCACCTCCGTGCTGTTCGAGGGCTATCCGGAAGACCGCGCCCAGATCCGCGCCGAGATGGACGCCGTGCGCAATCACCGCGAGACGGTGCAGCCGGTGCGCGAAAAGACCGGCGGCTCGACCTTCAAGAACCCGGCCGGTCATTCGGCCTGGAAACTGGTCGACGAGGCAGGCTGCCGCGGTCTCGTCATCGGCGGAGCACAGATGTCGTCGCTGCACTGCAACTTCATGATCAACATGGGGCAGGCGACCGGCTACGATCTCGAATATCTCGGCGAACAGGTGCGCCGCGAGGTCTTCGAAAAAAACGGCATCAAGCTCGAATGGGAAATCAAACGCCTCGGCGTCTTCATGCCCGGCCGTGAAGTGCGTCCGTTCCACGGTGTGACGAGCGAATAATGGTTTACGTCACCGCAAGCTTCAGGCCTTCGCGCGGCGTGACGAGGGGCGACCAGCCGAGCACGTCGCGGGCACGGGATATATCGACCTGCAGGGAACCACAAAGACGCTGGTAGACGGCGCTCTTTCCCGTGATTCTCGCGCCCATCTGCAACAGGGCGGGGGGGAAGGGGAGCAGCATCGGTTTGACACCCAGCCCTGCGGCAATCCCTTCGATAAGCCCGGGAGTTGAAAGGTCTTCTCCATCGCCTGCGAGAAAGGTCTCGCCGGCAGCACCCGGATGCTTCATCCCAGTGATGATCAGATCGACGAGATTTGGAAGCGCGACCAGTGTCCGGCGGTTCTTCAGCGACGCGAAGGGGAGCGGTATCTTCTTGCGGACAAGTCCGACGAGCAGGGCGAAGTTGCCCCGCGCGCCGGGTCCATAAACGAGCGGCGGGCGAATGACCACGACTTCCATGCCTGTTCGGGCGGCGATTTCATGCAGCCCGATTTCAGTTTCCAGCTTCGAAATGCCATAGGGATCGATCGGCATTGGCGTATCGTCGTGCCGGAAGGGCCGATCGTTCTCCTCGCCATTGACCTTGATGCTGCTGATGAAGACGAACCTTTTTACGCCCGCGCGGGCGGCCTGCTCGGCGAGGTTCAACGTGGCGGCGGTGTTGATCCGACGAAAATCCGCGAGCGGATCGGCTGCGCGGTCGTTCATGATGTGAACACGAGCGGCGAGATGGACGATGACATCAATACCCTCGAGAACCGCTGTCCAGTCGCTTTCGCTGGATATTTCGGCGGGGAAATGCCGCACAGATGTCGGGAAGCTGGCGGCTGCAGACCGCGTCGTTACCGCAAGCTCGCATATCCGCTCTCCATGCAGTCTCTCGACGAGAGGCCTCCCGACAAAGCCGGCCGCGCCGGTAATGAGGCATCGCATGATCTGTTCCCCGTTTTACCATGAGTGTTCCGGTTAACCGGAAGTGCTCACGGCATCAATAAAAAAGCCGCGACGTTAGCCGTCGCGGCCTGTTATTCACTTGCTGCTCGAGGTTCAGACTTCCTCGCGGCCCGACAGCCGGATGCAAACCAGCGAGATCACGGCGGAGGCGGCGAGATAGTAGCCGACATAGTCGAGGCTGTAATGGGTGGCGAGCCAGGTGGCGATATAAGGGGCGAGCGAGGCGCCGAAGATGCCGCCGAGGTTGAAGGTCATCGAGGCGCCGGTATAGCGCACCATGGTCGGGAAGGGCGCGGCAAGGGCAGCGCCGATCGGACCGTAGGTGAAGCCCATCAAGGCGAGGCCGATGATCGAGCACAGGAAAGCGCCTGTGAGACCGCTGGTCAACAGCGTCGCGTAGAAGAAGCCGAAGATGGCGATGGCAATCGTCGTCAGCGTCAGGATGGTGCGGCGCGAATAGAGATCGGAGAGCCAGCCGGAGAGCGGGATCGTCAGGCCGAAGAAGACGACGCCGACAAGCTGGACGACCAGAAACTGCTCGCGGGAATAGCCGAGCCCGCCTTTCTCCAAGGGTGTCGTGCCCCAGGAGAGCGTGAAGACCGTCATCAGGTAGAACAGCACGAAGGTCGCCACGGCGATGAAGGTGCCGAGAATCAGGCTGCGCAGATGACCGCGGAAGACCACCTCGATCGGCACGGCGACGCGCTCGTGCTTTTCGACGGCTTTGCGGAATTCCGGCGTCTCGGCGATCTTCAGGCGGACATAGAGGCCGACGGCGACAAGGGCGAGGCTGGCGATGAAGGGAATGCGCCATCCATAGTCTAGGAAATCCTCGTTGCTCATCGTTTCCGCCAGGATGAGGAAGAAGCCGGAGGAAAGGATGAAGCCGATGGGCGCGCCGAGCTGCGGGAACATGGCGTACCAGCTGCGCTTGCCGGGAGGAGCGTTTTCGGTGGCAAGAAGGACGGCGCCGCCCCATTCGCCGCCGAGGCCGAGGCCCTGGCCGAAGCGGCAAAGCGCCAGCAATAGCGGCGCGGCGATGCCGATCGCATCATAGCCGGGCAGCATGCCGATCAGGACGGTCGAAAGCCCCATCGTCATCAGTGCGGCGACGAGCGTCGCCTTGCGGCCGATGCGATCGCCGAAATGGCCAAAAATCACGGCGCCGATGGGGCGGGCGAAGAAGGCGATCGAGAAGGTGACGAGCGACTGCAGCGTTGCGGCGTTCGAATCACTTGCCGGGAAAAAGAGATGCGGGAAGACGAGGACGGCTGCCGTCGCGTAGACGTAGAAGTCGAAGAATTCGATGGTGGTGCCGACAAGACTGGCGATGAGAACGCGAGCCGGGGAATTGACTTGCGCACTGTTCGAGGCAGGAGTCGGCGATGCGGAGATCGCGTCTGTCATTTTCATTCCAATCAGTATTTTTATGAAGCGCCTTGGGAGGCGGGCGGGTCTTAACCCAATTTCAGGTCAGAGAAAACGTCTCCTCGCGCCGCACTCGAACCCGTTTCTCGATCCTTGCGTGAAGCTTGCCACGGCAATGTCCGCGAGCTTGACCGGAATCAAATTGTAGCGGATTTGTTTAAACTCTTGGTTGAGGTTTAGGAGGCGGGCATGCAAAAGAGTCTAGTTGCCGAGTTTCTCGGCACGTTCTGGCTGGTCTTCGGCGGATGCGGCAGTGCCGTGCTGGCCGCGGCCTACCCTGAGCTGGGCATTGGTTTCGTCGGCGTGGCCTTTGCGTTCGGCCTGACCGTGCTCACAATGGCCTATGCCGTGGGCGGTATTTCGGGCGGTCATTTCAATCCCGCCGTCTCGCTTGGCCTTACGGTTGCCGGACGGTTTCCGGCGGCGCGCCTCGTTCCCTATATTGTCGCGCAGGTTGTCGGCGCCATCGCCGCGGCGGCGCTGCTCTATCTCATCGCCAGCGGCAAGGCGGGTTTCGAACTCGGCGGCTTTGCCGCCAACGGATATGGCGACCATTCTCCGGGCGGTTATTCACTGCTTTCGGCGCTGCTGATCGAAGTGCTGCTGACCATGTTCTTCCTGATCATCATCTTAGGATCGACCAGCAGTCGGGTGCCCGCCGGCTTCGCGCCGCTTGCGATCGGCCTCGGGCTGACGCTGATCCATCTCGTTTCTATCCCTGTGACGAATACCTCGGTCAATCCGGCGCGTTCCACCGGCCAGGCACTTTTCGTCGGCGGCTGGGCGCTGCAGCAGCTCTGGCTGTTCTGGATTGCGCCGCTTGCGGGTGGCGCGCTCGGCGGGCTCGTGTGGAAGTTCCTAGACGACGCCGACTGACTGCAAGAAACTAATCTATCCCATTGAGCCCGCGCGGTTTTTTCGTGCGGGTTTTCTATTTTCGCGGATCGGCGGCATCTTCGATCTGGCAATCCCGAAGAAGAGAAGGTTAAAAAATCAAGGGTGCGGCAATACGAAGTTAACGAAAGTAAACACTTCATTAACCATAATGATGCTCTAATGCACCCAGGTCGGACAAAGGCCCGAAACGACGCAGACAGCTTCGCGCAAGCGTCGATTTCGAAAATGGAAGTTATTTTTTTGGGGGTGTTGATGAGTCGCAAGCATGTCGCTGTCCTGATGGGCGGATTTTCCTCGGAAAGGCCTGTCAGCCTTTCCTCGGGAAAGGCTTGCGCAGAAGCCCTCGAAGCGGAGGGCTTCGACGTGACGCGCATCGACGTGGCGCGCGACGTTTCCGAGAAACTCGCCGCGCTGAAGCCCGATGTCGTCTTCAATGCGCTTCACGGCCCGTTCGGCGAGGACGGCACCATTCAGGGCATCCTCGAATATCTCGAAATCCCCTATACGCATTCGGGCGTGCTTGCCTCGGCGCTGGCGATGGACAAGGACAGGGCGAAGCTCGTTGCCGCCGCCGCCGGCATTCCGGTGGCCGAATCGCAGGTGGTCAACCGTTTCGCCTTTCCCTCGACGCATCCGATGAAGCCGCCCTATGTGGTGAAGCCCGTCCGCGAAGGGTCGAGCTTCGGCGTCGTCATCGTCACGGAAGATCAGGCGCATCCGCCACAGATCGTCAGCTCGCCCGAATGGCGTTACGGGGAAGAGGTGATCGTCGAGCGCTATGTTTACGGTCGCGAACTGACCTGCGGTGTCATGGGTGAAACTCCCCTCGGTGTCACGGAAGTGGTGCCGCAGGGACACAATTTTTATGATTACGACTCCAAGTACGCTGCAGGCGGTTCAAAACACGTCATCCCCGCGAAAATTTCACCGAATATTTACCAAAAAATACAAACATTGTCCCTAAGGGCGCATCAGGCAATCGGTTGTCGCGGCGTCAGTCGGTCCGACTTTCGTTACGACGATCGTTTCTCCGAAGACGGCGAAATCATCTGGCTGGAGGTCA
>NZ_VSZV01000071.1:0-2773 GCF_008919455.1 Rhizobium sp. PEPV16 | reverse complement strand
TCTACACCAACATGCAGATGGTTAAGCAGTTTGCGGCCGAAGATAGCGAAGCAGGTGCTATCCGCCGCACCATCCAGAAGGCCGTGCAGACACAGCAGGGTGAACAGCGCATCTATCGCAGCTCGGAACTGACCGTTGTCGTCCTCAACACGCTGCTGTGGCTGAGCATGTTGTCGATCGGCTTTTCCGGTCTCGTCAATGGATTTCTCTCCATCGGCGAGTTTGTCGGCGCCGTCTACATCCTCAACCGGCTGTCGACGCAGATCTTCACTTTCCTGCAGATGGGCCGGCAGATCTTCCAGGCAGTCGGCACCATCAAGGATGCCATGCCCGTCATGACGACGCCGCCCACCATCACCGACGGGCCGGGTGCGGCAGACCTCGCTGTCAGCAGCGGCGAGATCCGTTTCGACTATGTCCGCTTCGCCTACAAGTCCGGCAAGCCTGTCATCGATGATCTGTCGCTGACGGTCCTGCCCGGTGAAAAGGTCGGCCTCGTCGGCCTCTCAGGCGCCGGCAAGACCACGCTTGCGAACCTGCTCCTGCGCTTCTACGACATCAAGGACGGCGCGATCTTCATCGACGGGCAGGATATCCGCGCCGTCACCCAGGCAAGCCTTCGCCGCGCCATCGGGGTCATCGCGCAGGACGTCGCGCTGCTGCACCGTTCGGTCGGCGACAATATCCGTTACGGCCGGCCGGAGGCGACGAAGGACGAGATCGAAGCGGTGGCGAAGATGGCAAGTGCCGATGCCTTCATCGCCGATCTTTCCGACGGCGAAGGCCGCAGCGGTTATGAGGCCTTCGTCGGCGACCGCGGCATCAAACTGTCAGGCGGCCAGCGCCAACGCGTGGCCATCGCCCGCGTTCTCCTGAAGGACGCGCCGATCCTGGTGCTCGACGAGGCGACGTCCGCCCTCGACAGCGAATCCGAAGCCGCCATCCAGGAAAGGCTCAACCTGGTCATGGAAGGAAAGACGGTGATCGCCATCGCCCACCGGCTGTCGACCATCGCCAGGATGGACCGGATCGTCGTGCTCGACCACGGGCGCATCGTGGAGGAGGGCAGGCCGGACGAACTGGTCGAACGCGACGGCTTGTTTGCGCGCCTATGGAAACGCCAGACCGGCGGCTTCATTCCCGAAGAGATCGATGAGCCCTTGCCGACCTCGCCTGCGACCTGATGCGAGTGCGCTATTCGACGAGCCCGAAGATAGGGCCGTAGCCGCCGTGCCAAGACCAGTCGTTGCGGCCCATTTCGGGATTGTACAGTCCGACACCGCGTCCGCCATCTAGAAACAAGGCATCGGGGCATTTCAGATGGTCTCGGAAGAGCCGTGCAAAATCGTGGAAATTCACCCCGTCTTCGCTGATCGCGAAACGAACCGCGCCACCGTCGCAGACGCCGACACCGCTGCGGCGGGTTCGGTCTGTCGAGCCGACGATGAAGATCGGGTTCAGCTTGTTAGCGATGACAAGCATCGGGCCGGATTGCGTGGCGAACCGCACTTTGGGCCGATGCTTCAGAAATTCATCGGTCGGGAGTATCGCAGCACCTGCTTCACCCAGAAAGAACACGCCGTTCGGCTTCTTATAGAAATTCGGCACCTGACCGGCGGAGCTTTCGGCCTTTGTCGTATTGGCGGGCTGCAATTCCCTGGCGTTCTCGACATAGAGTCCCATCGGCGAAAAATCGGCCCGATACATCCCGGCGTTGACGGCCCGGGCTAGGACTCGGCCCTCGGCGGGAACGGCTTCGGCAAGGCTTGACAAAGTGCGGTATGCCACGCCATCGGCGTTTTTCCAGAACAATCGGAGGTCGGCTTTGCCCGGCTCCAGCGTGCAGACGACGTAGTTCGCTTCTTCGAAGCTTTCTTGCTCGCATGGTTGCGCATGCGCCTGATGCAGGGATGTCATCATTGCCGCCAGCATGATGGCCCCGGCGAGTATGCCATGTTTGAGATAGATCATCGGTGTCACGTCCTCGAGCTGCTTACCATGTGCCTGACAAAGCCGTGCAGGCGAGCAGCAGCCCGGTCAGGATATTCGCCAGGAACAGGCGATAGTTCACCTCCGGGCGGGCAAGATCGATCCGCTGGGTCTGCCAGGCGAGATGGATGGCGATCACCAGCATTCCGATCGCATAAGGCGGCGACATGTCCAATAGCCAGCCCCCGAGTGACCACGCGCCGACCGCCAGAGCATAGAATAGCCCGATAAAGGTCTTGCCGTGCCGGCCGAATAGAATTGCCGTCGATTTCAGGCCAAGACGGGTGTCGTCCTTCAGATCGACATAGGCATAGACCGTATCATAGCCGATCTGCCAGGCGATGGCTCCGGTCCACATCAGCACGGCGCCGGCCGGGATATGTCCGGCAGCCTCCGCCCATGCCATCAGCATCCCCCAGTTGAACGCCGCGCCCAGGACGGCCTGGGGCCAGTGGGTGAAGCGCTTGCAGGCCGCCCAGCACGGGAAGAGCGTCAGCCATATTCCGACCGGGCGATCCAGCCGCGCCAACCGGGTATAAGGCCGCCATCCGGCCGGCAAGCGGCGATCCACCCAGTCGCCACGGTGGATGTCGCTGAGATCAGGGCGGCTTAGAGTCGTCATGATTTGATCCAAATTTCCTGTCGCAAATAGCCATGAAGCCTCAGGTTTTTGTCGCCATCGGCGCCGCTCAGAATAGGAATTTTTGCAGACACGGCAATCACCTTGCGCTGCGATTGGTCGCTGACCTTCGCAGCTAACTGTTCTTGTTGTGTTCACATGTTT
>NZ_VSZV01000080.1:0-3063 GCF_008919455.1 Rhizobium sp. PEPV16 | reverse complement strand
CGTAAACTCGCTCGCAAAAAGCTTGAGCGGGAAAGCGGTATTTCGGCCCCCAAGAAAGCAAGAGCTTCTGGTCGCTAAAGGGGATCGAATGACGGATGTTCTGTCCGTCGAGGATAGGACTTCTTGTGTCCGAGACATTCCTTTCCAACACGCCGTGCCGAGTTGAAACTGATCGAAAGCATCGACGCCCCTGGCGCCCTTTATCAAGCGGGGTGAGCAACCCGACACCGCGGCTGATTGCAGAATAGCTCGCCGCGCTTCAGGGCCTCTCCAGAGGATAGCTGCGTCTCAAGCATGTCCCGCATTACCGCGCGGCGGTTGCGATCACGACATGCGGAAAACCAAAGACCTAAAGTGCCGTCAGCCAATTCGAAAGATTGCGAGGCGCTTTAATAGCTTGGACGACCGACATCGGTCCTCACTGGCTGTCCCAGGACTTCATGCAACGGCCCGGTTACGATCTGCCTGATGGCTAACATGATCCGCTGGCTCGCTCGAGAAATTTAGGGTGACCGTTCGAACGACGGTGAGCGCCGAAATCTCCCGCAGTTTCTTTGAAGCAAGGTGCGGTCACTCGTCTCTATTCCAAATGCGTGAGCTCGCAGCGATGATGGATTTGCTAAACCCAATCCTCTTGGAACCCCGTGGCGCCGTCGACCGGGCGCAGCCTAACCTCGCGGCGCTTGATCCAGAGCTTGTGTGTCGGGGGGGCGACGCTTCGGAAACGGACGCCCTGCTTGAGCTCGACTTTACTCGTCCACGAAGGACATCCCCACTCCGGACAGAATCGGCGTCCACCACGATCGACAGTGCCGCCTTTGCTCTCGAACTGCCCGGCCGGCCATATGGCGAGTAGGTGAATGCGGCGGCTCCCCTGCCGTCAGTAGGTACAGGGACAGATGCCGACCCGCGTTGGGCACAGTGATGGCAATGCGCACATTTCCGCAGAGGCAGGATTCTGCCAGGACGCCCATCAACCTTGCCTATTCGTCGACGACGACTTCGGTATCGGGGCGGTCGCCGCCATCGGCATGTTCCGTCTGCCACCGACCATCGGCCAGCTGATATGAAATTTCGGCATCGCGGCCTTCAATGTGCTGGCGTTGGGCCGCCGACTTGGCGGCAGCGAGCGCGCTATCGTGGTCCGAATAGGTCTCCGACCAAACGTCCCCCAGGCGGTAGGCAAAGCCGCCGTGGTGCTCGCCGACATGGTAGGTGATAGTCGTCATCCTGTTCCCCTCCTTGGTGTCGATATAAATCTGGGCGCAGCGCCAACATTCCAATCGCGCGGCCAGGCGGCAGCTGCGCGGGCTAATTCGGCTTCAGACCGACCATCTGCCGCATGCGATGCGGATGACATCTTTACAGTCGGAAACCTGACCATGCCGCCGCGTGCCACCCATCGCGGATATGGCGGTGGCCTTCGCGATAGACCGCTTCCGATGTCTCAGAAAAGTCGCGCCAGACCTTTGTCGCGGCGGCGAGCTCCTTGAGGCCTCGACCAAAGGCCTCGATTGTCAACCACCCGTCGTAGCCGCTCGCACGTAGCGCCTTGAACGTCTCCGCCCAGGGAATGTTGCCGCGTCCGGGTACGCCGCGATCGTTCTCCGAAATGTCGACATGGACGATGCGGTCACTGTTTCGCGTGAAGGCGCCGATGGGATCGGTCTCTTCGATATTGCTGTGGAACGTGTCGTACATGACGCGGATATTCGGATGTCCGACCGCGTCGATATGGGCCGCAAGATCGTCCATCGTGTTGAACAGGTAACATTCGAAGCGGTTCAGCGCCTCAAGCCCGATCGTGATGCCATGCTTCTGTCGCCGGCACACCTTTGGCGGCAGCATTGCGTGCCTTCATTGCCACAAGCGGCGCATCATAACGATCTCAAGATTGCGCTCCCTGGTCGAAGGTGTCGCTATCTCGCAAGAAACGTCGTCGTCGGATCCGCACGAACTGATCCAGGCTTTCGACGCCTCGAAGCGACAGATCCAGAGCACACTCAATATTTTCGTCGCAACCTGATCCGCTCATCGGCTTGGCCGAAGCAAGACATTTCGCTTGTCCGATCATGGAAGCTGCGGCATTTCCCCTTCGGCGACACGCCAGATCCACGGTGTAATTTCCGGTCTCATTTCGATCATCTCAGCCAAGGCCTTCTCGAAATCCTCGCCGGCACCGGGAGGCACGATGAACATGGCGACGGGAGCCGGGCGTTGTTCCGGTAAGGTGACCGAGACGACTGGTTGCTCGCGGGAGAGATTGAAACGCAGCCCTTTCACGCTCTTTCGCTTCAGCCTTGAAAGCCGTTCCAGGAGATGTTGCTCGTGCATACTCTCGAATGGGATCCAATTCTCGTTGACCACCATTATGGCGAGCTCCTCGATGGACGCGATCCCCGCGCCTGATATCCCGAAGGTCGCAATCATGGTCAGATGAAAGTCCTCGCCCGACCGCCAGAGTTCCAGCTCCGTCACATATCTGGCGCTCAACCGGTTCCAGGTCCGTTCCTCGATCATAAAGGGGAAGGGAAGGTGACGAACGACGATTTTCTGGCCGCCCCGGGAAGCCGTGAACTCCTTCACCTCCGCCACAGTCATCATCAGTTTCCGCGGCCCGGAACTGGAGGTATAGGCAGGAGCCAAGGCCGCCGCCCGGCGGGTGGCTATTCCCTCGCGCTCCTGCTGATGAAACACTTCCGGCACGAACAGAATGTCGCTCAATGGTCCGCCGCGTGCGGTCATCTGTGAGGCGGCGTTCATGAGACTTGTCCGCACCCTGCCCCAACCGCGTTTGCCGGCCCATGATGAGCGCCATTCCGTCAGTTCTCCCGCCTCCCAGAGATAGTGCAGGACGGCGCGCAACGAGAGCTTCCTTGTCTCGTTGCGCAAAGCCGGCTCAGATGCCTCGGTGGAGGACGCGGGCGCACTACGAGCCCCCTTTTTCGTCAGGGGGAAATCGAGCTTCAGAGCAGCCTTTCCGCTTCCATCGATCTGGATCGCGTTGCCGATCAAAGACCCAAGACCTGATAGCTCGTAGGGTGGCTCATACGACGGACATGC
>NZ_VSZV01000330.1:60528-60840 GCF_008919455.1 Rhizobium sp. PEPV16 | reverse complement strand
AAGCCGTCGCCGATCCGGAGGCATTGCCGCCGCGCATCCTGGTCGGGGGCTCTCTCTATCTTGTCGGCGACGTGCTTGCCGACAACGGCACGCCGCCAAAATGAAGGCTGCGAAATGAAAAAAAGCCCGGTCGAGCCGGGCTTTTTCGTCAATGTGATATAATTCCTCGATATCAATCAGGCAGCGCTCGAAATCCAGTTCGAAAGAGCCGTCTTCGGCTTTGCGCCGACCGAGATATCGGCAACTTCGCCGCCCTTGAAGATTGCAAGGGTCGGAATGGAGCGCACACCGAACTGTGCAGCGAGTTCCGGG
>NZ_VSZV01000330.1:19632-60518 GCF_008919455.1 Rhizobium sp. PEPV16 | reverse complement strand
AAGCCGTCGCCGATCCGGAGGCATTGCCGCCGCGCATCCTGGTCGGCAGATCTCTCTATCTCGTCGGCGACGTGCTTGCCGACAACGGCACGCCCCCGAAGTGAAGGCTGCAAAATGAAAAAAGCCCGGTCGAGCCGGGCTTTTTCATCAATGTGATATAATTCGTCGATATCAATCAGATAGCGCTCGAAATCCAGTTTGAAAGAACCGTCTTCGGCTTTGCGCCGACAGAGATATCGGCAACTTCGCCGCCCTTGAAGATTGCAAGGGTCGGAATGGAGAGCACACCGAACTGTGCGGCGAGTTCTGGATTCTCATCGATATTCAGCTTGGCGACCTTGACCTTGCCTTCCATCTCGACGGCGATTTCTTCGAGGCTCGGAGCAATCATCTTGCACGGGCCGCACCATTCGGCCCAGAAATCGACGACGACGGGTTCTGCGGATTCCAGAACTTCCGACTGGAAGTTATTGATATCGACTTTCACGGTAGCCATGGGCTGCTCCTTTAACGGAATTGGGTGTTGAACCACATGTGATGGTGCGGTGCCGAACTTTCAATGTCCGGTATTTCACTTTGTCTTGACCGCTGCAAGCGCCAAACCGAGCGCCTTTTCGCTCAGCGTGTAGAGCGAAGCGTTCTCGGTATAGACAAGCATGCAATCGATACGCTTATCAGGATAGAGCGGCGCGAGGATCTCGCGATAGATCGCCAGCTGTGCCCGGTGCGCGAAGGGGATAGCTTCTTCTGTTGCCGGCGGTACCCGATTGGTCTTGTAGTCGAGAATGACGACGCGATCGGCAAGAACGGCAAGCCGGTCGATGCGGCCGGAGACGGCATAGCGCCGGTCTTCGAGCGTCAATGTCCCCATGATCGAGACTTCGGGCTGGGCCTGCGCACCGAGAACAGCCTGCAGACCTTCCTCGTCCAATAGTTTCAGAACCGAATCGACAAGCTTGCGCCGTTCGGCTTCCGGCCAGAATCGAGCCGCCCTGTCGGCATAACGGCTCGCCGCGTCAGGCCGTTCGCCAAGTGGAATTTCGGGAAGCGCCTGCAGCATGCGATGGATCAGCCTGCCCTTTTCCAGCGAACGATCGCTGCGTTCCTTCTCGCCGAACAGCGGCGAGACGACCAGCAGACCGCCCTCGTCTTCATCGATGATCGTCCCGGCGCCGGAAGGGCTGAGCGGCCGGGGCAGCTCAGCCTGCGGCGGCAATGGCCGCAACAGGCCGGCCGGCAAGGTCTCCTCGCTGCCACGCTCTTGGCTGCGATCGATACGTTCGAAGCGTCGTTCCACCCGCGGCACGCGCCATTTGATGCCCGGCCATTCCCCATCGGAACCGGAGAATATGGTCGCCTCCACATGCGGATGGTCGTCGCGCAATGCCGTCGAAATCATCATATGCCAAGTGTCATTGTTCACACGCACGCCACGATAGCCGCAGACGACCAGCCGGTCGGCGGCGCGCGTCATGGCGACATAGAGCAACCGACGGTATTCTTCTTCGGCCAGCATCTGGATACGCGTCGCATCGTCCTGGGTCAGCGAATTGGCGAGATCGGAGACAGGAACCCAGACGGGCATCGGCGGCTCGTCGACACCGGTCTCGATCAGGCGAAGCTTCGGCAGATGCGTATGGGTGAAGGCCTTCGAACCACCGTCGACAAGGAAAACGATCGGTGCTTCAAGACCCTTGGAGGCATGCACCGTCATGATCCGCACCTCGTTGCGCCCCTTGTCCTGCTCGCGCTTCATTACCGGGGCTTCGAGCTCCAGCGTCGAGATGAAGGATTGCAGACCGGGAAGGCCGGAGCTCTCGTGGTCGAGCGTGAAGGTCAGGAATTCGTCGAGAATATCGCTGACTTCGGTGCCGAGACGGGCAAGGAATTGCCGCCGCCCGCCATAGCTGCCCAGCACGCGCGCATAGAAATCGTGAACCGACAGGCTCCTGGACTGCCGGAGAAACAGCTCCAGCCTCTCGACGGCAGCACGGAAACGCTCGGTGCCGTCGGCGGCGAAGCTTTTGAGATGGCTCCAGACGCTTTCATTGTCGCCGCGCAACGCGGCGATCGCAAAGATGTCGTCCTCGGAGAGATCGAAAAGCGGGCTCTTCAGCACGGCGGCGAGCGAAAGATCGTCTTCCGGCAGAAGCAGGAAACGGCCGAGCGCCAGCAGATCCTGCACGGCGATATGGCTGGTCAGCACCAGCCTGTCCGCACCGGCGACGGGAATATCGCCGCGGCGCTTCAACGCGCGCGTCAACGCATTGACGAAGGCATCGCGCTTGCGCACCAGCACCAGAATGTCGCCGGCCTCGATCAGGCGCTCCTTGCCTTTGTCGACGATGGTTTCACGGCCAACAAGCGTGCCGATCGAGTGGGCGATCCGCCGCGCGAGGATTGCGGCCGGCGCGCTTTCCGGCGTCGCGTCGAAGGGCGCCGTCCAGTCCTCTTCCTTCACCACTGCTTCCGGCGCAACCATCTCCCAGAGATCGACGGCGCCGGGATGTCCGATGCGGCTGGAACGATGCACGACCGGTTCGCCGAGCGCGCTAAGGCCGCGCGCGTTCTCGGGTGTCTTGAAAATGTGGTCGACCGCCTCGAGCACGTCGGCAGTCGAGCGGAACGACAGCGGCAGCCGCACCGAAGAAAAACTCTGCCCGCTATCGGAAACGCGCCGCCGCGTCCGGTCGCTCTCCTCGGAAAAACGCTCGGGCCTTGCCCCCTGGAAGGAATAGATCGACTGCTTTTCGTCGCCGACGGCAAAAAGCGTGCGCACGATCGGCCGGGCGCTTTCGCCGGAGAAAAAATCTTCGGCGAGCGACTGGATGACGCTCCACTGGATCGGGCTGGTATCCTGCGCCTCGTCGACGAGGATATGATCGATGCCCCGATCGAGCTTGTAGTGGATCCACGCACCGACGCCACTTTTCGTCAGCAGGTCGGCGGTGCGGGTGATCAGGTCCTCGAAATCGAGCTGGCTGCGCTGCTTCTTCAACTCCTCATAATCGTGATTCAGCCGATCGGCGAGCACGAGCGCTGCATGCGTGGCGCCGTACATCCGCATCAGTTTCAGCCGGTCGCGGCTTGCTTCGACATGTGCGCGGGCAATGGCGATGGCCTCCGCAAGCTGCGGCGCCTCGGCAAGCATGGCCTTGACGAAAAATTGCGAGTCCACCTTCGGCTCGCCCTTCACGGTCAGAAAGATTTTCTCGAGAAATTGCGCGCGCCTTGCGTCATCGCGCTCCCGCCCGGCGAGCCTGAGGCCGTAAGCAACTTCCTGCGCCTTCGTGCCGCCCTTCTGGTCGGCAAGCGAGAGATAGAGCTCCAGTGTGCTGCCCGAAAGCTCCGGCAAAGGCCAATATTGCGCCGCGATCCTGTCTTCCGTGTCGCCGACGGCAAGGCCGAGCCTTTTGCGCAGAACCTTGTCCACGCCGCCCTGCTGTTCGGCCGTCGCGGTGAAACGACGAATGGCATTGCGGTTGGCGACGATGTCGCCAAGCAGGTTCTCCAGTCCGGATTCGTCGCCGAGATTGAGCACGTAGGCGAATGCCTCGGCAAGGGCGCTGTCTTCGTCAGGCGCCGTTGCCGTCAGCAGCGCCCGGCGCGCATCGGAAAGCAACGCCACCGCCGCGCGATCGTCGAGAACCGAGAAATGTCCGGCAACGTTGGCTTCCAGCGGGAACTGGTGCAGCAGTGCCTCGCAAAAGGCATGGATCGTCTGGATCTTCAGTCCGCCGGGCGTTTCCAGCGCCTTGGCAAACAGCCGGCGAGCCTCGGCAAGCTTCAGTCCGTCGGGAGCCATACCTTCGATCTGTGTGATGCGACGGCGGAGGCCTTCATCGTCAAGCACCACCCATTCCGCCAGCCGTTCGAAGACGCGGTTCGACATTTCCGACGCCGCAGCCTTGGTGTAGGTGAGGCATAAAATGGCGGAAGGCCGCGCACCTGATAGCAGCAGCCGGATGACGCGCTGTGTCAGCACATGCGTCTTGCCGGAACCGGCATTGGCCGAGACCCATGCTGAACGCAGCGGATCGGAGGCAATCGCCTGCTGGATCGTCGTCCAGCCGATCCAGGCGCCCGGATCATCGTCGTTGGGAAGGGCGGTCACATCACTCATCGCCGCCGTCCTCTTCGGTTTCGGCCGTCGACCATTCGGAGACGCGGGCGAGGTGATCGTAGTCGCCGCCGAAATCGAATTGCTGGGCCGGGATCAGCCGCGAGGTAAAGCCTCTTTCGTTGGATTGCAACAATCCTACGAACTTGACCAGCTGATCGATCGATTCGGCGGCGAGATCCATCGCCGATTTGGCCTTGTCGCTGCGTGCAGAGTTCTCGTTGTTGACGATGTCGACCTGGAGAGGGCTTTTCGGCCGCAGGCGGACATAAAGCAGGTCCTGCGGCACGAGGCTGCCCGCGTCACGGAAAGCGCCGGCGTTCAGGGCCGCGGCCTCCAGAGCGAGCTGGGGATCAAGAAGCGCACGCGCCTGCGGCGGCGTAGGATTGTAGCCGGTCTTGTAGTCGATGATGTCGGCCGAGTGTGGTCCTGTTATGTCGATCCGGTCTGCAACGCCGGTGAGCCGGATATTGATCGGCTCCAGCTCCATGCCGCCCCGCACCTCCGTCAGCGTTTTCAGGATGCCATGCCGGCGTCCAGCTTCCCATTCGAGGAAGGCGCGGGCCACCGCGCGAAAGCGCGGCCGCCACACCGCGTCGATATGCGGCGGCAATTGTTCCATGTCGAAAAGCTCGGAAAGGACGTGCTCCATCGCCGCTGCCGCATCCGGCGTGCCGGCGATATGGGCTTCGCGGATGAACCGGTCGATGATCTTGTGGTAGAGCGTCCCGCGTTCGGCCGCCCCTGGATCGCGATTGAACGGGTCGACGGGGTCAAGCCGCAGGATGCGACGGGCATAGATGGCATAGGGATCTCGGCGCAGCCGGCCGACTTCGCTGAAGGAATAGGATTTCGGCTGCAGCGCCAGCGGCGGTTTCGGCGTGGGACGTTGCGCCGGCGCTTGGACCTCTCCTCGATCGATGAGAGCGGCCCATTGGAGAAACCGATCACCGCGAGCGCTCAATTCCGCTTCGAACGCCTCTCCGCCGAGCGCCAGCAGCCGCTGCAGCCAACGCGAGGCAACGGTCGGCGTCGAGCCCTGGCGCAGCGCGCGCGAATAGATCAGATGGCGTGTGCCGTTTGCCATCTCGAAATCATGTGCCAGCTGGCCGATGCGCCGCTCCGGCGGCTCGAGGCCGATTTCCGTCTTCATCATTCGCGGAATGAAGGGATTGTTGGCGGTCTGCCCCGGCCAGGTGCCTTCGTTCAGGCCGCCGAGGATCAGCGTATCGACGCTCTGCAGGCGGGCTTCCAGCGTGCCGAAGATGAAGAGTCGGGGATGGCTGAGCGCCCGTGGCTTCACCGCATGACCGGCGGCAAGGGCTGCCATGATGTCGATCCATTGCGGTCCGTCGGCCTCCATCTGGCCGTCCGTATCGATCACTTCACCGAGCAGGGCGGCCAGGGCATCTCCCGCTTCGTTCGACCAGAGATCGGCGAGATTGCCTTGTGGATCGACCGCGACCGCTTCAAGCGAACGGCCGGTGCGCTCCGCCCATTCGGACAATGTGAAGCGCGCGGTTCTTCCACGATCTTCCGGCCGATGCCGCATCAGCGCCGAAGCCAGCGGCTCGGTCGCTTGTGCGACCCGCCGGGCAAGGTCGTATGCGGCGTCGGCGGCATCGGGCGAAAGCGCTTTTCGCCATTGCGGCGCGTGCCTGTCCAGGGCCTGTTCGGCAAGTTGGTGCGTGAGCAGCGGTTCCAGCGTGCTGATATCCACCTCTGCCACGCCGCCGCGCAGTGCCAGCAGCTCGAGCGCCTCGGTAGCGGAAATCAATGCACCGCGCTCCAGGCCGAAGCGGGCAAGCGGATGTTTGAGCAGCGAGACGATCGCCACCGGATCGCCCGGCCGCAGCACTGCTTCCAGCAGCAATTGCAGCAAGGTGCCCTGCGGCATGGCCGAAAGCGGTGTGCCCGCCGAATCGTCGGCGAGGATGCCGAAGCGGGAAAGCTCGGCCATCACCCGCCGAGCGAGATTGCGGTCCGGAGTGATGAGGGCTGCCCGGCTCTCGCTGTCCTGTCCCGGTCTTTCCAGCGCCAGCCGGAGCGCGATGGCAATCGCGGTTGCTTCCTCGCGCTCATTGGCGGCTTCAATCAGCGAGACATCAGAGAAGGCCGAAGACAGCGCGCCTGCCGGCAGGTCGGTTTTCCAAGCTCCCCAGTCACTGGTCGCCTCCGCCGGAGCAAGGGCCCGCGACAGGATTTCGGCGCGCCGGTCAAGATCGGCCTCCGGTCTGTCGAGGAGCGTGACGTCGGCCCGCGTCAGCTTCAGCCGCTTGAGCAGCGACGACAGACCATATTGCGGATGGCTCCGGCTTGCCGGATTGGCATGTTGGCCTGGCGCCGGTTCCGGCGCGACCATCTGCCAGTGCCTTTCGGGCATGGAGAGATCCAGACCCGGAAGCACGATTACGCCTTCCGGCAGATGGGCGACGGCGGCAATGAGATCGGCGGTGGCGGGAACGGAACCCGTCGAACCGGCTATGATGATCGGCCCGGCGGGTTTCGTTGCCGAAAGCCGGCTTGCTTCGGCCCGGAGAATGGCGTTTCTGTGCCGCGCCGGCGAGGATTTGCCGAGTTCGGAAAGCCGCTCCGGCCAGAAGGCGCTGGCGATCTGCAGGAACTCCGCCGTCAACTGCCACCAGGCGGCATAATCGCCGGTATCGAGTTTCGACAGCTCCGACCAGTCGAGATCCTCGGTCTCGATGGAATCGATCAGCTCGGCAAGATTGCGGGCGAGCCAGATTGCATCCGCCGGGCTTGCCGGCGCGACGAGCGGCGAGTCCGAATGGATGTGGCGGACGATCTCCGGCAGCTTGTTTCGCCAGGCGAGGATCAGACGCGCAAGCTCCAGCAGACGGGCGGTATTCGACAGCGGCTGGGCGAGATCGATCGTTGCCGGCAGCGCCTCGTCGAAATAGCCGCTATCGTCATCGGTTTCGCCGAGCGGACGGATCACCGGCAGGATCGCCGAACGGCCGCCGAGCAGTTCGACGAATTCGGAGCGCAGCACGCGCACGGCCCGCCGGGTCGGCAGGTAGATCGTCACTTTGGCAAGCGATAGCGGATCATTGGCGTCGTGCCGGAAAATCGGCGTCAATCGGCCGTCGCAAAGTGTGGTCGCCAGCGTTTTCAGGAAGGAGAGGCCCGCTGGGATAGTCAGGATGCGTGGCTGGTGCCGCTCCGCCATGGCTTACGCAAACGTCCGCAATCGCCGGATCGTTTCCTCCGCCTCGCCGATCGCGTCGGGCGTGCCGACCGTCAGCCAATGGCCTTCGAGCACCATGCCGAAAAGCCGTCCGCGCGCGATCGCCTTGTCGAAATAGATATTGAGGTTGAAGGCATCCTTCGGCGCATCGTCGAACAGCGACGGGTTCATGGCGATCGCGCCGGCATAGACGACGGGATTGGACGGATCGTCGCGATAACGCGTCAGCCGGCCATCGGCCGCGAGACTGAAGTCGTTCTTGCCATTGTGACCCGTCGTATGCTCGATCCCAACGCAAAGCAGCGCCATATCCATGCGTTCGGCATCGAAGAATCCGGCTAAGCGTTCCAGGTTCGTCGGCCGCCCCGGCTGTTCGCCGATCCAGAACAGATCGGCATTCATGACGAAGATATTGTCGCGGCTAAGCAGCCTCAGCCCCTTCGCAAGGCCGCCGCCGGAATTCATCAGTGCGTCCCGTTCGTCTGATATGACGATATCGAGGCCGTGATAATTCCCGAGATGTTCGAGCATCTGGTCGGCGTGGTGGTGAATGTTGACAACGGCGCGTTTTATGCCGGCCGCCACCAGCGAATCCAGAGCGTAGTCGATCATCGGCTTGCCGTCGATCTTCACCAGCGGCTTCGGGATCTTGTCGGTGATCGGGCGCATGCGGGTTCCGAGACCCGCGGCCAGTACCATGGCTTGTCTGATGGTCATTCTGATCCGGAACTTATGATTCGTTCTGGCCTATTCCAGCCCTTGCGCACCAATCGCGCAAGGGGGCAAGCGTTTCATGCTCGAGCGCGACGTTCAGATAGGAAAGCGTGCGCGGCATATGTTTCAGATAGCCCGGCTTGCCGTCGCGCTGCAAGAGGCGCACCCAGAGGCCGGCAAGCTTGCAGTTGCGCTGGGCAGACATGATCGCCCAGGCCTTCATAAATCCGGCTTCGTCGAAACCGCCCTGCGCGCGGCGAAGCGTCAGATAATCATCCATCAGCTGCCGGAAGAGGTCCGGCTCGATCGTTACGCGCGCATCCTGGACGATCGAGGCAAGGTCATAGGCAGTGGGACCGATCATCGCATCCTGGAAATCGATGAGGCCGATCTTGCGAATACCGCTTTCATGTTCGCGCCAGATGATGTTCGGCGAATGGAAGTCGCGCAGCAGCAGGTTCTTCTCGGCCGTTGCGAGCTCGTCGATGAGCGCATCCCATATCGCCAGATATTCCGCCCGTTCGGCTTCCGTTGCAGGTGCGCCCTGACGCTTCCAGGGCAGGTGCCAGTCGAGCACCAGCCGCACCTCCATCTTCATCGCCGTGCGGTCGAAATCGGGAATATGGTGGATATGGCCCTTTCCAACGGGGATGTCCTGCGGAAATTTCAGGGCGTGCAGCCTAGCCAGGCAGGCAACGCTTTCGCGATAGCGTTCGATAACCGGCTGTCCGTGGGCATCCAGCACGCCTTCGTTGCCGAGATCTTCGATCAGCAGGATACCCTTGTTATAATCCACCTTGTAGACTTCGGGCGCCGCAAAACCGTCCTTGCGCAGCGTATCGGCGATAGCCACGAAGGGATAAGCGTTTTCGGCAAGATGCGCGACTTTGGGATAGGGTTTGCCGTCGAGAACCGGCGGGCCTTCAGCGAGCGGCGGCCAGTCCATCAGGATGATGCGTTGGTTCCCGGCTTGCGGATAGATCGCCTCATAGGCGCGCAGCGAGGCATCACCGGTCAGGAATCGGCGTTTCGCTGCGGGGTAACCGGCGGTATCGAGGAAATCGCGGATCGCCAGGACGCGGCGGATGCGTGTATTTTGCGCGCCGGCGGCTTCGATCGTTGCCCGGCGGCCGCTGCCTTCGTGCGCCAGCGTCAGGGTGATGCACTCCGCGGGCAGTTCGCTCTGCGCCATCTCAGGCCATTCGATGAGACAGATACCGTTCTGCAGCGCCTCGTCGAAGCCAAGCTCCGTCAGTTCGGCGGGGTCGCCGAGCCGGTAGAGATCGAAATGTGAAACGGCGATGCTCAGATCGTAGGATTGCACCAGCGTGAAGGTGGGGCTCGGGACCTCGAGCCCCTCGTCATCGGCCATGGCGCGCAGGATCGCCCGGGCGAGCGAGGATTTCCCCGCGCCGAGATCGCCGGAAAGGGCAAGGCAATCGCCGGCTTTCAGGGCCAGCGCCAGGTCCTCGCCGAGGCGGATGGTGGCCGCCTCGTCTTTCAGGAAAAGCGAGATCGCATCACTGGTCGTCATTCGGCGGCGGCGGAATGCGGGACATCGACCGAGGGGATACGGCAGACGACGGTCGTGCCCTTGCCCGGCTCGCTGTCGATCGTCACATCGCCGTGATGCAGACTGACGAAGCTGTCGACGATCGAGAGGCCGAGGCCGGCGCCGCCGCGTTTGCCGCTTTTCGCTCCCGTGGCAAAACGGTCGAAGACGGTCGCGATCATATCAGGTGAGATGCCGGGGCCGCGATCGCTGACGGAGAAGACGAAATCGGTGCCTTCGCGATGGCATTCCAGCGAGATCGAGGTGCCTTCGGGCGAGAAATTCGCCGCATTGGACAGAAGCTTCAGAAGGATCTGTTTCAGCCGCTGCGGATCGGCAACGATCGAGCCGAGATAGGCGGGCGCGGTAATTTCAAGCGCCACGCCGCTTTCGTGGAGGCGATCGGCGATCTGCATCGAGACGTCGTCGAGCAGATCGTTGAGATCGATATCCGCATAATTGAGGCGCATAATGCCGGCATCGACGGTCGCAAGGTCGAGAATATCGTTGACGAGCGTCAACAGAACCGAGGACGAGGTCGAGATGTGGTCGATATATTCGGCCTGCCGTTCGGTAAGCGGCCCGACGCCCGGCGTGCGCAGGAGATCGGTGAAGCCGATGATGTTGGTCAGTGGCGAACGCAGTTCATAGGAAACGTGCTGGACGAAGTCGTTCTTCAGCTCGTCGGCCTTGCGCAGTGCTTCGTTCTTCTCGGTCAGCGCGCGCTCGGCACGCACGCTGTCCGTCATGTTGACGAAGGTCAGCATGGTCTGCGCGTTCGGCAGCGGAATGACGGCATAGTCGAGCACGAGGCCGGAGAAGAGCTCCAGCGTTCCCTGGCCCGAGCGGCGTTCGTCGTCGAAGCTGGTGATCAGTTCCGCGAAGGTCTTCCAGCCGTCCGGCCGGTCATAGGACGGCCCGCAGGCCTCGCCCAGCGCACGGATATGGGTGCCGGGCTTGGCTTCGGTTTCGGTGATCCCCCAGAGCGCACGGAAGGCCGGGTTGGAAAGTCGGATGCGTCCATCAGGACCGAAAACCGCCACCCCTTCGGAAAGGTGGTCGATCGTTTCGCCCTGCACCTTGACCAGCGTGTTGTAGCGCGTTTCGAGATCGACCTGCTCGGTCAGATTTTCGAACACCCAGGTGGCGCCGCCCTGCGGATGAGCGGTGGCGAAGACCCGCAACGTCTGCCCGTTGGGCAGGTGCCAGAGATCCGTTTGCGTGTCGAGCGCGCGATAGACGGAAAGCGCAGCTTCCTTCCAGCTTTTCCAGTTGAGCTGGTCCGGCAACTTCTTGGCCGCCCGCAGCCGCTCGAGCAGCTCGCTATTGTCCGGCCGGCCTTCGAGGAAGGCGATATCCAGCTCCCAAAGCGCGACGAAGGCCTGATTGTAGAATTGCAGCCGGCGCTCGCCGTCGAAGATGGCAACCGGCGTGGCGAGATGGTCGAGCGTTTCGGCATGGCTCTTCAGCGTCCGTTCCAGCTCGGCGCGCACTGCCTCTATGTCGGATACATCGATCGCGATGCCGGCCGAACCGCCGGGAACCCTGACGTCGACGACGTCGAAGAATGTCCGGTTGCCGTGCACGACCGTCGAGATCTTGTCGTGGAAGGGCGATTCCGGCGTAGTCGTGGCGCGAATGCGTTCGCGCGCGACGGTCGTCAGCATCTCACGGCCTTCATTGATCGCCTGCTGCGGCGATCGCGCTTCGACCGCCTCGCCATAAGCCTGGTTGACCCAGGTCAGGCGGCCCACCGGATCGCGCTGCCAGGCCGGCATGTCGATCGCGTCGAGCATGGTCTGGAAGGCCGAGATCGAGGTCATCAGCCGGTCGCGCTCGATCCTGAGCTCTGCGAGTTCGGCGCGCAGATTGTTGAGTGCCACGAAACGGACGAAGGCTCGCCCGCCGGAAACCCGGCCCTGTGCCTCGAGGATTTCGTCGCGGATGGTTTCGACCACCATGTCGAAGCTCTGCGCCTCGTCGCGCAGCCGGTCGATCGCCTTTTCCAGCTCGGAAGCCGAACGTGACTTCAGCCACAGGCCGAAGGCCAGGAATTCGCCGTCCTGCGGCGCGCCGGTCTCAGGCGGAAGCTGGCCGAGCAGTTCGGGGCGCGCATTGCCGTCCCAGATGACGATCCGCCGGTTCTTGTCGGCGATCAGAGCCTGGTATTGCGAAATGCGCTGCTGGGCATCGGAGAGCGCCGAGCGGATTTCCCGGCTCTCGTTTTCCAGGTTGCCGCGCTGGCGCACCAGCCACAGCGTCGACAGCAATGCTGCCGATATGACGCCGATGACGACGGAAACACCGACGACCTGCGAGGATGTGAAGAGGTGAGCCGAGGCCGCCGCCTGCTGCTCCGCCTGTGCCAGAGCCGGCCGCGCCAGCGCGGCAAGCGCCGTGCCGGCGGCGCAGCTTTTCAGGAAGCGCGCCAGTGGTCCGTGCTCTTGCTTTGCGGCCTCGTGTGCCGTTGCAGATTTATATCCTCGGCCTGCCATGAGCGGGCGGCGATCGGCGCGAACGCCATCATCCGCCTGACCGGGCAGGCTGCTTCTTATTTCCGACATCCGCGGTATGTCTCCGTCCTTCAATGTGCCGCATTACGACAAGACATCCCATTTTCGCAGCGGTCGGACAGGGGCCGGCGCCACGAATCAAGTCTTAAAACAATACTTCGGAAGGGAATCTGCGGGAAGGGAGCGTCCAAAAAATAAGCCGCGGCATTTGTCAATGCCGCGGCTTCTACATCTTGTGGATATTAACGATCAAATCAATATCTGTAGTGGTCGGACTTGAACGGGCCCTTCGGCGAGACGCCGATATAGGCAGCCTGTTCCTCAGAAAGCTCAGTCAGCTTCACGCCGAGCTTGTCGAGATGCAGGCGTGCGACCTTCTCGTCGAGATGCTTCGGCAGGATATAGACCTGGTTGGAATACTGGTCGGGCTTGGTGAAGAGCTCGATCTGCGCCAGCGTCTGGTTGGTGAACGAAGCCGACATCACGAAGGACGGATGGCCGGTGGCGTTGCCGAGGTTGAGCAGACGGCCCTCGGAAAGAAGGATGATGCGGTTGCCCTTGGGAAATTCGATCAGGTCGACCTGCGGCTTGACGTTGGTCCACTTGAGATTGCGCAATGCAGCGACTTCGATCTCGTTGTCGAAGTGACCGATGTTGCCGACGATCGCCATATCCTTCATCGCCCGCATATGGTCGATGCGGATGACGTCCTTGTTGCCGGTGGTGGTGATGAAGATATCGGCCGAGGAAACGACGTCCTCGAGCAGAACGACTTCATAACCGTCCATCGCAGCCTGCAATGCGCAGATCGGATCGGCTTCGGTCACCTTGACGCGGGCGCCGGCGCCGGAGAGCGAAGCGGCAGAACCCTTGCCGACGTCGCCGTATCCGCAGACGACGGCAACCTTGCCGGCCATCATGACGTCGGTGCCGCGGCGGATGCCGTCGACCAGCGATTCCTTGCAGCCATACTTGTTGTCGAATTTCGACTTGGTGACCGAGTCGTTGACGTTGATCGCCGGGAAGGGCAGCAGGCCCTTCTGGCTGAGCTGGTAAAGGCGGTTGACGCCGGTCGTCGTTTCCTCGGTGACGCCCTTGATCGCGTCGCGCTGCTTGGTGAACCAGCCAGGCGAAGCGGCAAGGCGCTTCTTGATCTGGGCGAAGAGGATTTCCTCTTCTTCGGAATGCGGATGAGACAGCACGTCCTCGCCGGCTTCTGCGCGGGCGCCAAGCAGGATGTACATGGTGGCGTCGCCGCCGTCATCGAGGATCATGTTGGAAAGGCCGCCATCGGCCCACTGGAAGATCTTGTCGGTGTAGACCCAGTAATCTTCGAGCGATTCGCCCTTGATGGCGAAGACAGGTACGCCGGAAGCGGCGATCGCGGCAGCGGCATGATCCTGCGTCGAGAAGATGTTGCACGAGGCCCAGCGGACTTCGGCGCCGAGCGCGACCAGCGTTTCGATGAGCACGGCCGTCTGGATGGTCATATGCAGCGAGCCGGTGATGCGCGCGCCCTTCAGCGGCTTTGTCTGGCCGAATTCGGTGCGGCAGGACATCAGCCCCGGCATTTCAGTTTCGGCGATCGTAATTTCCTTGCGGCCGAAATCCGCAAGCCCGATATCGGCGACGACATAATCTTTTTCAGTGCTCATAGAGGCCTCCAGGCTGAAAAACGTCTCAAAATTGGCGCAGGCGCGAAGATGACCCACGTGCAAGCGCACGGCATGTCCGCCGTTTAGCAGGCTTCGCCGGTGATGGCAATAAGCATATAAAGAAGTCTTTATATGTTTATATGAACGCGATCGAAGCTCACATCTCCTCGCCGAACCTGTTCTGGATCAGCTGGTCCAGCGCCTCCAGCGCTTCCTCGGCCTGGCTGCCGCTCGCCGAAACGACGACGCTCGAACCGGGGCTGGCCGCAAGCATCATCAGGCCCATGATGGAGGTTCCGCCGACCGTCATTCCATCCTTGGAAACGGTAATGGCGGCATCGAAGGTCTCGACCATCTGCACGAATTTGGCGGAAGCGCGCGCATGAAGACCGCGCTTGTTGATGATAAGGAGTTCCCGGGAGAGCGATGTCATGAATGCCCGTTATTTTCCGCTGAGCACACGGCTCGCGACATTGATATATTTCCGCCCGGCTTCGGAGGCTTCCACCAGTGCCTTCTCCATGTTGTTCTCGCCGCGCACCCCGGCAAGCTTGATCAACATCGGCAGGTTGACGCCGGCAATGACCTCGGTATGGCCGCTGCTCATGACTGATATGGCGAGATTGGACGGTGTGCCGCCGAACATGTCGGTCAGAATGACGACGCCGTGGCCATCATCGGCACCGGAAACGGCTTCCAGAATGTCCTGCCGTCTCTGGTCCATGTCGTCTTCGGGGCCAATACAGACCGTCTCGATGAATTTCTGAGGACCGACGACGTGCTCGACAGCATGACGAAACTCTTCAGCCAGCTTGCCATGAGTGACAAGCACAAGTCCGATCATGATATTACTGCTCCCATATACGCAAACGGTGGCCCCAATATCGCAATGCAGCAATTACGTCCACCGGTGGGGGCACATCTTGGCTATGAAAAGCCGAAGTGCAAGATAAAAATGCGAATATATAAGGCAGATTGACCAATCCGGAAGGCCTCAGCGCCCGATATCCGGCACTTTCGCCATCAGGATCGCAAGGGGTGAGGAAACGTCTGTGAGCAACCGCAATGCGGGAAGCGAAAAACCGGCGGCAAGGCTCACCACTTCGCCCTCGGGAGGCACCCGGTTTTCACCGGTGGCGCTGCCCGGAAGCACGGCATAATGCATGGTCGCCTTGGGAATATGGTCCTGACGAACGATCCCGGTGCCGCGAAGTTCGATCAGCCCGGTGATTGACGGCGGGCACGTGGCGATCACCGCGCCGGCCTCTGCTGAGAGAAGAACTTGATCGTCCGCGACCAGCGCCGTGAAAAGCCCGAGCCGGCGCGCCTCGGTCATGCAGGTGAAGGCCAGCATCGATTTTCCCCAGCCGGAGGGGCCGCTGAACAGCAGCCCGGTCTTGCCGACGACGATCGCCGTCGCATGGACGTTGAAACCTGCCTCGGTCATGCTGCGGCGCCGATTGGCAACGAGAGGATGAAGCGCGCGCCGAGTATATGCCCGCTCTCGGCATCGGTGATGTTTTCGGCTCTCAGCGAACCGCCATGCGCTTCGGCGATCTGGCGGCTGATCGAAAGGCCGAGCCCCGAATTCTGGCCGAAGCCTTCCGCCTCCGGCCGGTCCGTATAGAAGCGCTCGAAGATACGGTCGATATTTTCCGCCTGGATGCCGGGGCCGTTGTCTTCGATCGTGGTGACGCAGCGCGAGCGTGTCCGCACCAGCCGCACAGTAATCTTGCCGCCCTTTTCCGGCACGAAAGAGCGGGCATTCTCGATCAGGTTGGCGATGATCTGGCCGATGCGTAGATCGTGGCCGTTGACGACGAAGCGGGTCTTGACGTTCGGCTTGCGTTCGATCGCATATTCGATTTCCACCTGCTTCTTGGTGCTCCTGACCTGACGCGAAACCTCGATGAGGTCGCGCAGCAGCACCTCCATGTCGACGGAGCCGGCATCGACGCGTGCGAGTTCGGCGTCGAGACGGGAGGCGTCGGAAATATCGCTGATCAGCCGGTCGAGGCGGCGGACATCGTGCTGGATGACGTCCATCAGCCGCTTCTTGGAATCGTCGGATTTGGCAAGCGGCAGCGTTTCGACGGCGCTGCGCAGCGAGGTCAGCGGGTTCTTGAGCTCGTGGCTGACATCGGCCGCGAAACTCTCGATCGCATCGATGCGGTCGTAGAGCGCCGTCGTCATCTCGCGCAATGCGATGGAAAGGTTGCCGATTTCATCCTGGCGGGCAGAGAAGTCGGGAATTTCCTCACGCGTCTTGGCGCCGCGGCGGACGCGGATGGCCGCTGCCGAAAGACGGCGCAGCGGGTTAGCGATGGTCGACGACAGCACCAGCGAAAGCAGCACGTTGACGAGTGTCGCCACGCCGAAGACGCGCATGATGGCAAGCCGCTCGGCATGAACGATATTGTCGATGTCGCCCGCCTGTGTCGACAACAACAGCACGCCGAGCACGGCGCGGAAACGCTGGATCGGCACGGCGACGGAAACGATGAGCTCACCTTTTTCGGTGGTGCGCACGACTGCGCCGCGCACGCCGGTGAGCGCATTCATCACTTCGGGATAGATCGAGCCGTCGCCGCCCGGCGCTTCCTTATAGAGCGGCAGATTGCCGGGCTGTAACGCCTTGTTGAACAGGGTGGCGAACCACTCGCTCCAGGTCTGTTTCTCTTCCTCCACCGGCGGCAGGTCGAAGCGCAGCACCTGGCCGCGCGAATAGAGATGGCGCGAATCGAGCAGCAGGTTGGCATCGGCATCGAAGATGCGGGCGCGCGTGCGCGTCGGAGAGATCAGCCGGCGCAGAACCGGCGCGACCTTTTCGGGATCGATCGGGAATTCAAGATCCTCGTCGTTCGGCACCGGGGTGATGCTCTGGCCGGCCTGCAGCTCGAGCAGCTTCTGCGGATCGATGGTAATCGAGTTCGTATCGACCGACGCGGAGGCCGAAACGGCGCCGGCGATGATTTCGCCCTGCGTCAACAGGCTTTCGGCGCGAGCGTCGATCAATCCCTCGCGGAACTGGTTAAGATAGAGGATGCCGCCGACGAGCACCACCAGCGCGACGAGATTGAAGAACAGAATGCGCCGCGTCAGGCTCGAAAAGACGGCATTGCCGAAGATGCGGCGGATCAGCGTGAAGGGATGCGACCAACGGCGGCCTCGGACGCGACGGGTGCTCACGCCCTCCGCATCGTCGAGATCCCTTTCCTGCACCAACTGTGCCAATAACAGGCCCTTTCGAAGGGCGGGGCCGGATGGACCGGCCCGCAGCCCTCAACATTTCTAACAGCGCCGCGCGTCTTTTCAGACGCGCAAAGGACGCTGTGACATTTTGAACTGCTGCATAATTTGATCCTTAAATCGATGCCGACTTAGGAGATTATGCAGGAGCGCGCTGCGCCGCTCGGGGCTCAGGCTGCTTCGCGGAAGCGGTATCCCACTCCGTAGAGTGTTTCAATCATATCAAAGTCGGTGTCGACCATCTTGAATTTCTTGCGCAGCCGCTTGATGTGGCTGTCGATGGTCCGGTCGTCGACATAGACCTGTTCGTCATAGGCTGCGTCCATCAGCGCGTCGCGGCTTTTGACGACGCCGGGGCGCTGCGCCAGCGAATGCAGGATCAGGAATTCGGTCACCGTCAGCGTCACGGCCTCGCCTTTCCAGGTGCAGGTATGGCGTTCCTGGTCCATGACCAGCTGCCCGCGCTCCAGCGAGCGGGCCTGCTGCACCGCGCCGGTCTTCGGCGCGCCGCTGGGGCCGGTGCCGGCGGCGGCGGCTTCGCGGCTTGACGCGCGGCGCAGGACGGCGCGCACGCGCTCCACCAGCAGACGCTGCGAAAAAGGTTTGGTGATGAAATCATCGGCGCCCATCTTCAGGCCGAAGAGTTCATCGATCTCCTCATCCTTGGAGGTGAGGAAGATGACGGGAATATCCGACTTCTGCCGCAGGCGGCGCAGCAGTTCCATGCCGTCCATGCGCGGCATCTTGATGTCGAAGATCGCCAGCTGCGGCGGTCGCGCCAGCAGGCCGTCGAGCGCCGAAGCACCGTCCGTATACGTCTCGACCTTATATCCTTCGGCCTCCAGTGCGATCGACACCGAGGTGAGGATGTTGCGGTCGTCATCAACGAGCGCGATTGTCGGCATGGTGTTGGTCTCCGTCATCAGTGCGCAATCTCCCGGATTTGCTCTCCCCAGGCGGTCTCAGTGACCGGATGCGCTTATGGAGGATAAAGGTGGAACAAATTGTGGCAAAGATAAAGGGGCAGATTGTCGTAAAATGCGCGGGCAATCTTAGGTAGTGCGTCCGAATCTTTAAACGCGATCTATTCAAACGATTTAAAATTAAGACGATAAATTTAAATCGATTAATTGTTTGATATCACTGCATTTTCTCAAGTTTTCCATCTTGTGTTTTAAAATTTCTACCCGTATTTTCGCGATTAGTTTTAACGGCAACGAGCCTGAGTGAAGGGAACTAGCCATGGAAATGTTCGGAGTTCATAACCCGGCAATAGAGCTGGCAACGGGTGGATTGGGCGGCGCAGCAAGCGTTCGCTACAACTTTTCCGCCGCCGCGCTCTATGAAGAAGCGATCCGCCGGGGCGAAGCCGAACTGACCGCTCAAGGCGCATTGCGGGCTATTACCGGCCAGCACACCGGCCGTTCGCCGCGCGACAAGTTCGTCGTTCGCGATATCAATACCGATGGCGAAATCTGGTGGGACAACAATAAACCGATCTCGCCGGAGCATTTCGCCGTGCTGCGCGGCGATATGCTGGCGCATGCCGCGGGCAAGGAGCTTTTCGTCCAGGATCTCGTCGGCGGCGCCGAGGAAGGTCATGCCCTGCCGACCCGCGTCGTGACCGAATTCGCCTGGCATTCGCTGTTCATACGCAATCTGCTGATTCGCCCTGACACCGCAGCGCTGTCCAGCTTCGTGCCGAAGCTGACGATCATCGATCTGCCGAGCTTCAAGGCCGATCCGGCCCGCCACGGCTGCCGTTCGGAAACGGTGATCGCCTGCGATCTCACCAACGGTCTCGTCCTCATCGGCGGCACCTCCTATGCCGGCGAAATGAAGAAATCGGTCTTCACCGTGCTCAACTACCTGCTGCCGGCCAAGGGCGTGATGCCGATGCACTGCTCGGCCAATGTCGGCCCGGACGGTGACGCGGCGGTCTTCTTCGGCCTTTCCGGCACCGGCAAGACGACGCTTTCGGCCGATCCGGCCCGGACGCTGATCGGCGATGACGAACACGGCTGGAGCGAGAACGGCATCTTCAACTTCGAAGGCGGCTGCTATGCCAAGACTATCCGCCTTTCGGCCGAAGCCGAGCCGGAAATCTACGCGACGACGCAGCGCTTCGGCACCGTGCTGGAAAACGTCGTGCTGAACGAAAGCCGCGAGCCGGATTTCGACGACGGGTCGCTGACCGAGAACACCCGTTGCGCCTATCCGATGGACTTCATCCCGAACGCTTCGGAAACGGGCCGCGCCGGGCATCCGAAAACGATCATCATGCTGACCGCCGATGCCTTTGGCGTCATGCCGCCAATCGCCCGATTGACGCCTGATCAGGCGATGTATCACTTCCTCTCCGGCTACACCGCCAAGGTGGCCGGCACCGAAAAGGGTGTCGTCGAGCCGGAAGCGACCTTCTCCACCTGCTTCGGCGCTCCTTTCATGCCGCGGCATCCGGCCGAATATGGCAATCTGCTCAAGGAGTTGATCGGCCGTCATGGCGTCCAATGCTGGCTTGTCAATACTGGCTGGACCGGCGGCGCCTACGGCACCGGCAAGCGCATGCCGATCAAGGCGACGCGTGCGCTTCTCGCTGCCGCCCTGAGCGGCGAACTTGGACAGGCGGAATTCCGTGCTGACACGAACTTCGGCTTCGCCGTGCCGGTCTCCGTCGACGGTGTCGATGGCGGCATTCTCGATCCGCGCTCGACCTGGGCCGACAAGGCAGCCTATGACGCGCAGGCTGAAAAGCTGGTCTCGATGTTCATCGCGAACTTCGCCAAGTTCGAAAATCATGTCGACGGCGGCGTCCGTGATGCGGCCCCCGGCGTAAAGGTCGCTGCCGAATAAGCAGATCAACCACTGACTCACGTGAAACCCGGCATCGCAAGATCGCCGGGTTTTCCATGTCACAGTCGATATTTTCAATTCGCCGCCGATGTGAGATAGAACGCCGCATGGCCAGCGACGCGCTCTATATCGATGACAGGATCACCATCGCGGGATGGGAGCTGACGGAACAGTTCGTTCTGGCGGGCGGTCCCGGCGGGCAGAATGTCAACAAGGTCTCGACCGCTGTCCAGCTGTTCTTCAACATCGCGAATTCGCCATCCCTCAATGATCGTGTCAAAACCAATGCGATCAAGCTCGCCGGCCGGCGTTTGTCGAAGGATGGCGTGCTGATGATCGAGGCGAGCCGGTTTCGCAGCCAGGACCGCAACCGCGAGGATGCGCGTGACCGGTTGAAGGAACTGATCCTCGAGGCAGCCAAGCCGCCGCCGCCGCCGCGCAAGAAGACCAGGCCGACCAAGGGTTCGGTCGAACGCCGCCTGAAGGAAAAATCCGGTCGCTCGGAAGTCAAGAAGATGCGCGGCCGCCCCGGCGGCAGCGGTGAGTGACATGCCGGAGCTCTTGAGCGGCATCCGCCATCTCCCCGGCTATCTCGACCGGTCGCGTCAGGAGGCATTGGTCGAGGTGATCCGCACCGTCGTCGCCGAAGCGCCGCTTTATGTGCCCGCCATGCCAGGCACCGGCAAGCCGATGTCCGTGCGCATGACCGATTGCGGGCCGCTCGGCTGGGTGACGGACAAAGAGCGCGGCTATCGCTACCAGCCGACGCACCCGGCAACCGGCAGACCCTGGCCTGATATGCCGCAGCAATTGCTCGATATCTGGAATGACGTTTCGGGTTACGACAAGCCGCCGGAAGCCTGCCTCGTTAATTTCTACTCCGACGAAGCGCGCATGGGCTTGCATCAGGACAAGGACGAACAGGATCTCAAGGCCCCGGTCGTTTCGATCTCGCTCGGCAACAGCTGCCTCTTTCGCGTCGGCGGTCTCAGCCGCAATGATCGCACGCTATCTTTCAAGCTTTCGAGCGGTGATCTGGTCGTGCTGGGCGGCGAGGGGAGGCTTTGTTTCCACGGCGTCGACCGTATCCATCCGGCGACATCGACGCTGCTGAAGAATGGCGGCCGCATCAATCTGACGCTCCGCCGCGTCAATCCCTGACTAGAGCAATTCCAGCAAAAGTGCGCAGCGGTTTTGCGTCCGGAATTGCGTAAAAACAAAGCGATAGAGCGTTTCCGTGATTCGGAGAAAAACGGAAAGGCTCTAACGACCGCCGCTATAGTTTTCGCAGCGCGACCTGTTCGATCAGGTGGTCCTTGCCCTTTTTCAGGATGAGATCGGCGCGCGGGCGCGTTGGTAGAATGTTCTGGCGCAAGTTCTTCAGGTTGATGTTTGCCCAAAGATCCTCGGCGATTTCGAGCGCTTCCGCGTCGCTGATCGAGGCATAGCGATGGAAATAGGAATTCGGATCGCGGAAGGCGGTTTCGCGCAGCCGCATGAAGCGCGTGACATACCAGTTGTGGATCTCGTCTTCCGCGGCATCGATATAGATCGAGAAGTCGAAGAAGTCGGAGACCATCGGCACGATCTTGCCGCCGGCCGGCAGGTCGCGCGACTGCAGCACATTGATGCCCTCGAAGATCAGGATGTCCGGCCGGTCGACGATCTTGTATTCGTCCGGCAGCACGTCGTAGACGAGGTGCGAATAGCTGGGCGCCTTCACATCCGGCCGTCCGGCCTTGATCGCCGAGAGGAAACGCAGGATCGCACCCGTGTCGTAGCTTTCCGGAAAGCCCTTGCGCTGCATCAGCTTTTCCCGCTGCAGCACGGCGTTCGGATGGAGGAAGCCGTCGGTGGTGACGAGATCGACCTTCGGGCTGGAAGGCCAGCGCCCCAGGAGCTCCTTGAGGATACGGGCGGTGGTCGATTTTCCCACCGCGACCGAGCCGGCGATGCCGATGACGAACGGTGTCTTCGTCACATCAGACAGGCTGAGGAAGCGGTTGCGCTGTTCAAACAGCATCTGCGAGGATTCGACATGTGCCGAGAGCAGCCGCGACAGCGACAGATAGATGCGCCGGACCTCGTCGAGATCGATTGGATCGCCCATCGAACGCAGCCGTTTGACCTCGTCGCTCGTCAGCGTCAACGGCGTGTCGGCGCGGAATTTCGCCCATTGTTCGGAAGAGAAGAAGTGGTAGGGCGAATAGGATTCCGACTGGAAATGATCCAACGTTTCCGGCACCCCGATAATCTCAGTCGCGATACTCATGAACTCTGCCGGCTGGCCTTTTCCTTGAGGCCGGACTGCGCGGTTCTGCGCTCGAGCTCGGCCATGACATTCTCTAACGGTATTTCAGCAATCTTCAATACGACCAATAGGTGATAGAGCACATCGGCAGCCTCATAGGTCAGATTGTCGCGGTCGCCCGTCACCGCCGCCATCACGGCTTCGATCGCCTCTTCGCCGAGCTTTTTTGCCGCTTTCGGCTGGCCGGCGGCCACGAGCTTGGCTGTCCAGGATTGCTCCGGCGAGGCTTTCGATCGTTCTGCGACGATGCTTTCGAGATCGGAAAGGGAAAATCCGCTCATAGGTCCGCTTTCAAAGTTCAGTCGAGACGCATGTCGATGCCGCACTTCGACATATAGTGCTTCGCCTCGCTGACGGAATAGGTGCCGAAGTGGAAGATCGACGCGGCGAGCACGGCATTGGCATGGCCCTCCTTCACCCCGGCGACGAGATCGTCGAGATCGCCGACTCCGCCGGACGCGATGACCGGCACACGCACCGCATCGGCGATCGCCCGCGTCAGCTCCAGATCGTAGCCGACCTTTGTGCCGTCGCGGTCCATCGAGGTGACCAGCAGCTCACCGGCGCCGCGCGCCACCATCTTCTCCGCGAATTCGACGGCATCGATGCCGGTCGCGTTGCGGCCACCATGCGTATAGATTTCCCAGGCGCTGAGATTGTCGCCGCCGACCGCCTGCGTGCGCCGGCGCTTGGCGTCGATCGAAACAACGATGCACTGGTCACCGAACTTGTCGGCTGCCTCGGTGACGAAGTCGGGATTGCTGACGGCTGCCGAATTGATCGAGACTTTGTCGGCACCGCACAGCAACAGCTTGCGGATATCGGCGATGGTGCGCACCCCGCCGCCGACCGTCAGCGGCATAAAGCATTGATCGGCCGTGCGCGACACGACATCGAAGATCGTCTCGCGATTGTCCGAGGAAGCGGTGATGTCGAGGAAGCAGAGTTCGTCCGCGCCGGCCGCATCATAAGCCTTCGCGGCTTCGACGGGATCGCCGGCATCGACGAGATTGAGGAAGTTGACGCCCTTGACGACACGGCCGTCCTTGACGTCGAGGCAGGGAATGACACGGGCCTTGAGGGTCATTTATGCGGTCTCCTTGGCCCGGGCCGCCTTGATCAGCGCCAGCGCTTCCTTGGGATCGATACGGCCGTCATAAAGCGCACGGCCTGAAATCGCCCCTTCCAGCTTCCGCGCATCGGGCTCCAGCATGCGTCTAACATCGTCGAGAGAGGCAAGGCCGCCCGAGGCGATGACGGGAATGGAAACGGCGTCGGCAAGTTCCAATGTCGAACTCCAGTTGATGCCGGCCAGAATGCCGTCACGGTCGATATCGGTGTAGATGATCGCAGCGACGCCGGCGCCCTCGAATTTCCTGGCGAGCTCGATGATACCGAGTTCGGAGGCTTCCGCCCAACCCTCGACGGCCACCTTGCCGCCCTTGGCATCGATGCCGACGGCGACATGATCAGGAAATTTCCGGCAGGCCTCGATCACCAGCGCCGGATTCCTGACCGCGACGGTGCCGAGAATGACGCGCCGCAGCCCGCGCGACAGCCAGGCCTCGATATGATCGAGAGTGCGAATGCCGCCGCCGAGCTGCACGGGATTGTCCGTTGCCTTCAAGATCGCTTCGACGGCATCGCCATTGGCCGAATGTCCCGCGAAGGCGCCGTCGAGATCGACCACATGCAGCCATTCGAAGCCCTGATCTTCGAAGGATCTCGCCTGGGCGGCCGGATCGGTGTTGTAGACTGTCGCCTGCTGCATGTCGCCGAGCTTCAGGCGGACGCATTGGCCGCCTTTCAGGTCGATCGCGGGAAAAAGGATCATGTCGTCTTACGTCCGTAGAGTGGTCGGTACCATCAGCGCATTCCACGCATCTACGATATCCGATCGGAAAAAGACAGCGGCAATGGCAGCCGCGCCGAAAAGCAAAAGGAGGAGCAGGGTGACGGCAAAGCTGGCCCGGACCTGACGCCAGAAGCCCAGGCGCCTCTTGATCGATTTCTCGATGTTTCGCACCTGGCGCAACGCATCGCTGTTGACGGCGGTCAGCCGGATCTGCGGCTCCATTGCCTCGACATAGGTTTCGGCATAACTCGAAAGGATCTGCGAGGCGCGGTCGCGTAGCGTGTTGCGCAGGTCGGTCGAGAGATAATTGCTGTTGACGGCGGCAAGCTCGGCCTCATCGGGCGAACGGCCGGCATTTCGCTTGCGATGGCTGAGAACGAAATCGCGCTTTTGCCGCTCGTAGAGTGCGTAGGCGAGCAGGCCGATCAGATCGTCCTCACCTTCGATATAGAATTCCAGCACGGCCTCGGCGATATCGCCGGCGCTGACCCCGTTTTGCCGCCGGCTCGAACCGTCGTTTGCGGGGAAAGAGTCATGGATCATCGGTCCAGCCTTTCTTTCAGCGCCTTGGCTGCATTGGAAAGCGCCTTCCTGTGGATGGCTTCGTCGACACGGCGGATGACCGTGCCGCCGGGAAGCTTGATATCAGAAAAGGGGGGCAAGCCTTCCCTGGAGGGCCGCAACGTGTAGAACACCTTGCCTGATTTCCGTGAAGCCGGCATCGAGCGCACTCCTGTTCCGCTGTTTCCATACTAGAACAGGATGATTTTAGGCCGGGTCGGCCTAAAATCTGAATCCTGTTCTACATTATACAGTCAAAGCATGATGTCGTCCGAAAACCGCTCACACTTTTCGGCATCATGCTCTAGAGAAATAAGGCGGCTCTATTAAAAGCCAGCCCTTGGAGCAATTCCAGCAAAACCGTTTAACCGTTTTGCTTCGGGATTGCGTGAACAATGCTTGACGGGTTCGGGCTCTACGGGTTCCAGCGCAGAAAATTGGCGATCAGGGCCAGGCCGAGCTTCTGGCTCTTTTCCGGGTGAAACTGTGCCCCGACCATGTTGTCGCGCCCGACGAAAGCGGTCATCGGACCGCCATAGTCGGCCGTCGCAATAACGTCCTCGGTGTTTTCGGCTGCAAGATGGTAGGAATGCACAAAATAGGCGTGCAGTCCCTGCGACCCCGTCGGAATTCCTTCGAAGAGCGGATGTTCGCGCTTCAGGTCGAGCGTGTTCCAGCCGATCTGCGGGATCTTGAGGGCCGGATCATCCGGCGTCATCTCGACGACGTTACCGGGAATCCAGTTAAAACCGTGCGTCACTGTCTTCTCGAGGCCGCGCGAGGACATGAGCTGCATGCCGACGCAGATGCCGAGGAACGGCCGCGCCTTCTTCTCGACAGCCTCGATCAGCACCTCGGCCATCCCGGGCACGGCATCGAGGCCGCGCCGGCAATCGGCATAGGCGCCGACACCGGGAAGCACGATACGATCGGCCGAGGCAACATCCTCCGCCCTATCGGTAAGATCGATATGGGCATCGATGCCAGCTTCGTGGGCGGCACGCTCGAAAGCCTTGGTCGCCGAGCGCAGGTTACCGGAGCCATAGTCGATAATCGCGACGCGCATCGTCAGCGTCCTCCATCAAAACCAAAGAGACCAAGCGATGTTGCATCGCCGTGCGGGCCGTTCGGACCGGCTTTGTTCTGCCAGTCCGGCGCCGCGGCGTCGTCACTAACTGCGATAGCCGCCCTGTCCGAAAAATAGACCTGCTCGGCAATGCCGATCGTATCGGCCGCAATGAATGCGTCTTCGTTCCAGCCCTTCGCAGCAAGGTTGCGGACACGGAAATTCTGGCCCTCGAGACCGACCAGCATATTCACGCCCAACAGGATTGCCGCTCCCGCCGGCCCGAGGCCGGGTTCGTCCATCAGCGCACCACCAATCCCCTGCAGCAGAAAGGCCGCGGCCGCATGCAGCCAAAGCCGATGCGCCAGCAGCCAAACCCATGGAAATAGGAAGCCGAGCAGCGTGAAGCCGTCACGGATGGTTCGCGTCTCATCGGCCGTGGCGCTCGTGCTACTGGGCGGTGTCAGGAAGATATAGCTGGATGTCATTGCCGCCGCTCCCTTGAAGGGCTCAGACGAGCGTGCCCTTGGTCGAGGGAACACGGCCCGCCTGTCTCGGATCGATCTCTGTCGCCGTGCGCAATGCACGCGCAACGGCCTTGAAGCATGTCTCGGCAATATGGTGATTGTTGGCGCCATAATGGTTGAGAATATGCAAGGTGATGCCGGCATTCTGGGCGAGCGCATGGAAGAATTCGCGAACGAGTTCGGTGTCGAAAGTGCCGATCTTCGGCGCGCTGAAGGTGACATTCCAGACGAGGAACGGCCGGCCGGAAAGATCGACCGCAGCCTTGGTCATCGTCTCGTCCATGGCGAGATCGATCGACGCGTAGCGGGTGATCCCGCGCCGGTCGCCGAGCGCCTTGGAGATCGCCTGGCCGATGGCGATGCCGGTATCTTCGACCGTATGATGGTCGTCGATATGCAGGTCGCCCTTGGCATCGATCTCCATGTCGATGAGGGAATGTCGCGAAAGCTGGTCGAGCATGTGGTCGAAGAAGCCGACGCCCGTCGAGATCGTCGATTTGCCGGTGCCGTCGAGATTGACGGAAACGGAAATCGAGGTTTCGTTGGTCTTGCGGGAAACGCTGCCCGTGCGGCTTGCTACGGTCTCGGCCATATGGCCCTCCATCGGGAATAAGGCCGTTCCTTATCAGGCGCATCGGGAAATATCCAGAAGCCGGGCAAGAGAAAAGCCGGCCCATTTGCAATCGGCGCCAGTCCACTTACATAGGGCTCAACAGGGCCGGCATGCGGCCCGGCAGACAGGTGTTTTATGACAACAATCATTACAGTTCGAAAAGGCGGCAAGGTGGTGATGGCGGGCGATGGCCAGGTGAGCCTCGGCCAGACCGTCATGAAGGGCAATGCCCGCAAGGTGCGCCGCATCGGCAAGGGCGAAGTCGTCGCCGGTTTCGCCGGCGCCACCGCCGATGCCTTTACCCTGCTCGAAAGGCTTGAAAAGAAGCTTGAGCAATATCCCGGTCAACTGATGCGCGCCGCCGTCGAGCTCGCCAAGGACTGGCGCACCGACAAATACCTGCGTAATCTCGAAGCCATGATGCTCGTCGCCGACAAGTCGATCACGCTGGCGATCACCGGCAATGGCGACGTTTTGGAACCGGAGCATGGCACGACGGCGATCGGTTCCGGCGGCAATTTTGCCCTCGCCGCCGCTCTCGCACTCATGGATACCGACAAATCGGCCGAGGAGATCGCCCGCCGCGCCCTCGATATCGCCGCCGACATCTGCGTCTACACGAACCACAATGTGGTGGTGGAATCGCTGGATGCCGAAGGCTGAGCCCTATGCCTTCCGGCCGCTTGCCGCGACTGACCTGCCGCTCCTCGCCAAATGGCTGGAAAGCCGGCATGTCAGGCGCTGGTGGGGCGATCCGGCCAAGGCGCTGGCTTCGATGGAAAAGCATGTCGATGCGGCCTCGGTCTCGTGCTTCATCGTCACGCTGAATGGAAAGGACTTTGCCTTTATCCAGGCGGCCGATCTCGACGACGAGGACGATGAAGCGCTCGCCGGTCAGCCGAAGGGCACCTACGGCATCGACCAGTTCATCGGCATCGAGGAACTCGCGGGCAAAGGTCACGGACCGGCCTTTATGATAGGGTTCTGCGATATGCTCTTTGCAAAGGGCGCGCAGCGGATCCTCGTCGATCCGCATCCTGACAATGCATTCGCAATCAGAGCCTATACCAAGGCGGGCTTTCAAGGACTTGGCGAAACAACGACTAATTACGGCCGGGCACTGTTGATGGCCCTGGACCGCCAGGAGAATGATACGCAATGACCACTTTTTCCCCCCGCGAGATCGTTTCCGAGCTCGATCGCTATATCATCGGCCAGCATGACGCCAAGCGCGCCGTTGCGATTGCGCTGCGCAACCGCTGGCGCCGCCAGCAGCTCGACCCGAGCCTGCGCGACGAAGTCATGCCGAAGAACATCCTGATGATCGGCCCGACCGGCGTCGGCAAGACGGAAATCTCCCGCCGCCTGGCAAAGCTCGCCGGCGCACCTTTCATCAAGGTGGAAGCCACAAAGTTCACCGAAGTCGGCTATGTCGGCCGCGACGTCGAGCAGATCATCCGCGATCTGGTCGAGGTCGGCATCGGCCTGGTGCGCGAGAAGAAGCGAGCCGAGGTACAGGCCAAGGCGCATGTGAGTGCCGAGGAGCGTGTTCTCGATGCGCTGGTCGGCACCACAGCATCGCCTGCCACGCGCGAAAACTTCCGCAAGAAGCTCCGGGACGGCGAACTTGACGACAAGGAAATCGATATCGAGGTGGCCGATGCCGGTTCCGGCATGGGAGGCTTCGAAATTCCCGGCATGCCGGGCGCCAATATCGGCGTGCTGAACCTTTCGGAAATGTTCGGCAAGGCGATGGGCGGCCGCACCAAGAAGGTCCGCACCACAGTCAAGGCCTCGTATAGTGACCTGATCCGCGACGAATCCGACAAGCTGATCGACAACGAAGTGATCCAGCGTGAAGCCGTTCGCTCCACCGAGAATGATGGTATCGTCTTCCTTGACGAAATCGACAAGATTGCAGCCCGCGACGGCGGCATGGGCGCCGGCGTTTCGCGCGAAGGCGTGCAGCGCGACCTCTTGCCGCTCGTCGAAGGCACGACGGTCTCGACCAAATACGGGCCTGTGAAGACCGACCATATCCTGTTCATCGCCTCCGGCGCCTTCCATGTCTCCAAGCCTTCGGATCTTCTGCCGGAATTGCAGGGCCGCCTGCCGATCCGCGTCGAATTGCGTCCGCTGAACAAGGATGATTTCCGCCGGATCCTGACCGAGACGGAAGCAAGCCTCATCCGCCAGTACCGCGCGCTGATGGAGACGGAAAGCCTGAGCCTCGAATTTACCGACGACGCAATCGACGCGCTTGCCGATGTCGCCGTGCATCTGAACTCCTCCGTCGAAAACATCGGCGCACGCCGTCTGCAGACGGTGATGGAGCGGGTGCTGGACGATATTTCCTACAACGCGCCGGATCGGGGCGGGACGGCCGTGACGATCGATGCCGCCTATGTGCGCGAACATGTCGGCGATCTCGCACAGAATACTGATCTCTCGCGCTTTATTCTGTGATATCGGCGCACCGCTTCATGTCTTTCCCGGCATGAATGGCGGATTGTGACGAACGCGTCTCTCGACAACGGGCCTTTTACTTTCTAGTGAAGGCCCGTTTTGTTTCCGCTCGGCTTTATTCGGCCAAGATTCTGGTCCAGGCAGCCGCATCACAAACAGGACGATGGAACGGACGGGATAACGGATCGTGCGACGCCTTTTGACAAGCCTTATGATTGCCGTTGCCCTGGTGAATTCGGCGCCTGCCTTCGCAATGCAGACGGTGCCGGCGGGCAATCGTCATGCCGAGCAGCCCGATATTCCGGGCGCTTCCATCCGGCGCACCAAGGGCACCAAGAGCAGCTTTGATCTGAAATACGAAAAGGTTCATGAGCTTCTGGCGACCGATCGCGAGCTGATGAGCAAGATCCGCAAGATTTCCAGCGCTTACGGCATCAATCCCATCCATGTCGTCGGCGCGATCGTCGGCGAACACACCTATAATGTCGATGCCTACGACCGGCTGCAGGCTTACTATGTCAAGGCTGCCTCCTATGCCGGAGAAAGCTTCCGCTTCTCCTATGATGGCGAAAGCGTCGACGAATTCGTGGCACGGCCGCAATTTTCCGAATGCAAGGGCAAGAGCGATTCCTACACGCTCTGGTCCTGCCGCGAAGATGTCTGGGAAACCGATTTCCGCGGCAAGACGGTGAGTGGCACGAGCTTTCCCAACAACCGTTTCAGCGCGGTCTTCTTCCAGCCCTTCTATGCCGGCCAGACCTTCGGCCTCGGCCAGGTCAATCCGCTGACGGCGCTGATGCTCTCCGATCTCGTGACCCGCGTGTCCGGCTATCCGAAGCTGAACGAAAAGAATGCCGGCGCCGTCTACAGGGCCATCATGGATCCCGATATCTCGCTCGCCTTCGTCGCGGCCTCGATCCGCAGGTCGATCGACGATTACAAGGATATCGCCGGCATGGATATCTCGGGCAATCCCGGCCTGACGGCGACGCTCTATAATGTCGGCAATTCGCGCCAGCGCGCCGCAGCACTTGCTGCGAAGAACCGCGGCGCCGGTGCGACGGTCTGGCCGGAAGAGAATTATTACGGCTGGCTGATCAACGACAAGCTGGACGAACTCAAGGGCCTGCTCTAGCTTCAAGCTTGTCGGGAAGGATCTTCCCCGAAAGGCTTTGATGATGGACATGCGTCCGGACCCCTTCGTACCGCCAGCACCGCTGCCGCGTACGGTGCCGCCGAGCCGGCTGGAAATTATCCGCATCATCCTGCGCAATCCGCTCGAACTTTGGGGCGAGCCGTCCTACACGCTGCCCTGGATCCGCACCAATTTCTTCGGCCAGAGGACGCTGATCGTCAACGATCCCGGCCTGATCAAGCACGTGCTGGTCGACAATGCCAATAATTACCGCATGTCGGATGTGCGCCAGCTCGTCCTGCGTCCGATCCTCCGCGACGGCCTTCTGACCGCCGAAGGTCCTGTCTGGAAAAGATCGCGCAAGGCGGTGGCGCCAATTTTCACCCCCCGCCATGCCCAAGGCTTTGCCGGGCAGATGCTGCGCCAGTCCGAAGATTATGCCCGCAAATATGAGGGCGCAGGCGAGGCAGGCGCAATTTTCGATATCAGCACCGATATGACCGAGCTGACCTTCGCAATTCTGGCTGACACATTATTTTCAGGCGAAATCGTCACATCGAGCGGCCATTTCGCCGACGACGTCAATGAACTCCTGCATCGCATGGGCCGGGTCGATCCGATGGATCTGATGCGCGCTCCGTCCTGGGTTCCACGTGTGACACGCATCGGCGGCCAAAAGGTGCTGGAGAAATTCCGCGCCATCGTGCGCAACACCATGGATATGCGGCTCGCAAAGATGAAAGCGAATCGCAGCACAGCGCCCGAGGATTTCCTGACCCTGCTCCTGGAGCAGGCTGGCCCCGAGGGGCTGACCAAGGAGGAAATCGAAGACAATATTCTGACCTTCATCGGCGCGGGGCATGAGACCACGGCCCGAGCGTTGGCCTGGACGCTGTATTGCGTATCGAACAGCCCGCATATCCGCGAGGCGATGGAAGAAGAAATCGACGCGGTGCTCGCCACCGGGGCAGCACCTGTGGAATGGCTGGATATGATGCCGCAGACGCGCGCCGCCTTCGAGGAGGCGTTGCGCCTTTATCCGCCGGCGCCATCGATCAATCGCGCTGCCATATCAGATGATTCCTGGACAAGCACCAAGGGCGAACGGGTCGCGATCGAAGCTGGCGTCACGGTGCTTGTCATGCCTTGGACGTTGCATCGCCACGAACTTCACTGGGACAGGCCGCGCGCCTATATGCCCGAACGCTTCCTGCCGGAAAATCGCGGCTCTATCGGCCGCTTCCAGTTCCTGCCTTTCGGCGCCGGCCCGCGTGTCTGCATCGGCGCAACCTTTGCGCTTCAGGAGGCGGTGATCGCCCTTGCTGTCCTGATGCATCGTTATCGCTTCGATTCCAACGATCAGACCAATCCTTGGCCGGTGCAGAAGCTGACGACGCAGCCGCAGAACGGACTGCCGATGCGCGTGACGCCGCGCATAATTTCCACGAAGGCATAAATCTTTCGAATTATTGCAGAATTGACTGTGAATGAAAGCCGGGCAAAGTGGCAGCATTCAAAAGTCGTTGCCAGGGAGAATGTCGCATGAGCCGCGTTGATAAGAACGGTCTTGCCATCGAAACCGTCCTTCATGATTTCCTCGTCGAGGAGGTGTTGCCGGGTCTGGCGGTCGATGCGGACAAGTTCTTTGCCGATTTTTCGGCGATCGTCCACGATCTCGCCCCGAAAAATCGTGCGCTGCTGGCAAAACGCGACGAGCTCCAGGTAAAGATCGACGACTGGTACCGTCGGCATGGCGCCCCGGCGGATATGGACGAATACCAGTCCTTCCTCCGCCAAATCGGCTATCTCCTGCCTGAGGGATCGGACTTCCAGGTTTCGACCGACAATGTCGATCCGGAGATCGCCTCGATCGCCGGCCCGCAGCTCGTGGTTCCCGTCATGAATGCCCGTTACGCCTTGAACGCCGCCAATGCCCGCTGGGGCTCGCTCTATGATGCGCTCTACGGTACGGACGCCATTCCCGAGAGCGACGGCGCCGAGAAGGCTAAGGGTTACAATCCGAAGCGCGGCGAGAAGGTCATCGCCTGGGTGCGCGATTTCCTCGATACATCAGCGCCGCTGCAGGACTGCCGCTGGAAGGACGTCGGAAGCTTCGCCGTCACGGATGGCGCGCTCTCTGTCAGATCGATCGATCGCGAGCAGGCTATGCTGACGGACGGCAAGCATTTTGCCGGCTATCGCGGCGATCCCGCCGCTCCCACGCATCTTCTCCTGAAGAACAACGGCATTCACATTGAAATCGTCATCGATGCGACGACGACGATCGGGAAAGCCGATCCGGCTCATATTTCCGATGTCTGGCTGGAATCGGCAATCACGACGATCATGGACTGCGAGGATTCGATTGCCGCCGTCAATGCCGAGGACAAGGTCGTCGTCTATCGCAACTGGCTCGGCCTGATCAAGGGCGACCTGCAGGAAGAGGTAGCAAAGGGCGGAACGAGCTTCATCCGCACGCTCAACCCGGATCTGCAATATGCCGGCCCGGATGGTGCCGCCTTCGAGGTACACCGGCGCTCGCTGATGCTGGTGCGCAATGTCGGCCACCTCATGACCAACCCGGCGATCCTCGACCGCGACGGCAACGAAGTGCCTGAAGGCATCATGGATGCTGCGATCACCGGCCTGATCGCGCTTTACGATATTGGCCCCTCCGGCCGGCGGAAGAATTCCCGCACCGGCTCAATGTATGTGGTCAAGCCGAAGATGCATGGGCCGGAAGAGGTGGCCTTCGCCGTCGAAATCTTCTCGCGTGTCGAAGACGCGCTTGGCCTACCGCGCAACACCATCAAGATGGGCATCATGGATGAGGAGCGCCGCACGACCGTCAACCTCAAGGAATGCATCCGCGCCGCCCGCGAGCGCGTCGTCTTCATCAATACCGGCTTCCTCGATCGCACCGGCGACGAGATCCACACCTCGATGGAAGCCGGCCCGATGATTCGCAAGGGCGACATGCGCCAGGCGGCCTGGATTTCTGCCTATGAGAACTGGAACGTCGACATCGGCCTCGAATGCGGCTTGTCCGGCCATGCCCAGATCGGCAAGGGCATGTGGGCGATGCCGGATCTGATGGCGGCGATGCTCGAACAGAAGATCGCCCACCCGAAGGCCGGCGCCAACACTGCCTGGGTGCCATCGCCGACGGCGGCAACCCTGCATGCCACCCATTATCACCGGGTCAATGTCGCCCGTGTTCAGCAGGGGCTGAAGGATCGCGCCCGCGCCAAGCTCTCCGATATTCTCTCCGTGCCGGTCGCGGTGCGGCCGAACTGGACGCCGGAGGAAATCCAGCGCGAACTCGATAACAATGCCCAGGGCATTCTCGGCTATGTCGTGCGCTGGGTCGATCAGGGCGTCGGCTGCTCCAAGGTGCCTGACATCAACAATGTCGGCCTGATGGAAGATCGCGCGACGCTGCGCATTTCGGCCCAGCACATGGCGAACTGGCTGCATCACAAGGTCGTCACCGAAGCTCAGATCGTCGAGACGATGAGGCGCATGGCCGCCGTCGTCGACCAGCAGAATGCGTCGGACCCCGCCTATCAGCCCATGGCCGGCAATTTCGACGGTTCGATCGCCTTCCAGGCCGCCCTCGACCTCGTCCTGAAGGGTAGAGAACAGCCGAACGGTTATACCGAGCCGGTGCTTCACCGCCGCCGCCTCGAGCTCAAGGCGAAGCAGACTGCCTGACGGAGAATATGAAAAGGCCGCCGGAACGATAGTTCGGCGGCCTTTTTTATACCGAATTCGAAAATTAGCTTACTGAATGACGACGACCTTGGACGTGCCCTTGCCCGGGCGGACGCGGCTGTAGAGATCGATGACGTCCTGGTTCATCAGGCGAATGCAGCCCGAGGAAGCGGCGGTGCCGATGGAGGCCCATTCCGGCGTGCCGTGCAGGCGGAAGAGTGTATCCTTGCCGTCTTCGTTGAAGAGATACATGGCGCGCGCGCCGAGCGGATTGCTGAGACCCGGACCCATGCCGTCCTCGACGTATTTGGCGAGATCAGGCCGGCGGACGGCCATTTCCTTCGGCGGGTGCCAATTCGGCCATTCCTGCTTCCAGGCGACGTAGGCAGTGCCGGCCCATGCGAAGCCCTGTTTGCCGACGCCGATGCCGTAGCGCATCGCCTTGCCGTTGGCCAGGATGTAATAGAGGAAGCGCTCGCGCGTGTTGACGATGATCGTTCCGGGACGCTCTGTGGTCTGGTAGCTGACGACCTGGCGGCGGAATTGCGGCTTGACCCTGTCGATAGGGATCGCCGGTAGGGAGTATCCGGCATCCTTCGTCAGGCCGTAGGCGTCATTGAAGATCTGTGCCGTCTGAACCGTCGGGCCTGCGCCCTTGTCGTCGACGGATGCGCTGTCTGAGGTCGTCGAGCAACCGGCCAGAGCGAATGTCGCCAGCAGGCCAAAGACAGGGAATGCATTGCGGATGCGCATGGATGACTCTTGAAGTTTTGGGGCAAGGAGAACGGTCTTTCGACCATCGTTGATTATGGTTTATTTTCGATTAACTTGCGCTTTGCAAGACTACTGCAGCGCGACAAATCCGTCTGCCGCGCAAATTAGAAGCGCATGGTTTTTTTGCAACAACACGCCAGCCCCCGCGATGGTTATCCATGACGATTTTGAGTGTTTACAATAACAATCCGTTAATCGATGGCCGGCAATCGGACAGGGCCATGATGGTGCGGCGCGGAACGCAGATATTGCTGCATGAAATGCGCCACGCCGTGCTGCCCGAACTGCCGCTGGCAAGCGGTCGCCGCGCCGATCTGATCACTCTTTCAGAAAAGGGCGAGGTCTGGATCATCGAAATCAAGACGTCTATCGAGGATTTCAGGGTGGATCGCAAATGGCCGGAATACAGGCTGCATTGCGACCGCCTGTTCTTCGCGACTCACCAGGATGTGCCGTTGGAGATCTTTCCCGAGGAATGCGGACTGTTCCTCTCGGATGGTTATGGCGCCCATATGATTCGCGAGGCGCCGGAACACCGCATGGCGCCGGCTACGCGCAAATCCGTCACGCTCAACTTCTCGCGTGCCGCCGCGCAAAGGCTGATGATGGCCGAATGGGCGAACGGAAAACCGTTCACCGTGGATGATGTTTAATGGGCGCGACGTGCGCGCCTATTTCGGCGCGCGTTTGGCAAGGATACGCTGCAGCGTCCGCCGGTGCATGTTGAGTCGGCGCGCCGTTTCGGAAACATTGCGCTCGCACATTTCATAGACCCGCTGGATATGCTCCCAGCGCACCCGGTCGGCCGACATCGGATTTTCGGGGAGCTCGGCCTTTTCGCCCGGCCGCTGCGTCAGCGCCGAAAACACGTCGTCGGCATCCGCAGGCTTTGCAAGATAATCGACGGCGCCGAGTTTCACGGCCGTGACCGCCGTTGCGATATTGCCATAGCCGGTCAGCACGATGATCCTGGTGTCGTCGCGCCGCTGGCGGATCGCCTCGATGACGTCGAGCCCATTGCCGTCGCCGAGCCGAAGGTCGACCACCGCATATTTTGGCGGCCGGCCTTTCGATTTCGCAACGCCCTCCGCCACTGATTCGGCCGTCTCCACCTGGAAGCCGCGTGTCTCCATCGCCCGCGCCAGGCGGCGCAGAAACGGCCCGTCGTCATCGACGATCAGCAGGCTGGCATCGGGACCGATATGGTCCTCATCCGACGCGGCGAAATTGTCATGATTCTGTTCTGTCATCGTCTCGGTCCTGGCGGTTGAACGCCGATCTGCGTCAACCGCTTATATCCTGTTTATGCCGACAAAGTCATTTTGTCGAATTTGCGTCGATCAGCATGCGCGGCCATTCGATCCGGATACGCGCGCCCGCACTTTCCGGATCGCGGTTCTCGAAAATCAGCGATGCGCCGGAGCGCTCCAGCAGCGTCTTGGCGATGAAAAGCCCGAGCCCGAGGCCACCCGCCGTATCCTCTTTCTGCCGCTTCGTCACATAGGGTTCGCCGATCCGCGTCAGAATATCGGGCGCATAACCGTTGCCGTCGTCCTCGATAACGATCAGCACTTTGTCGTGATCGTGCTCGACGGTAACGATCACTTTCTCTCGCGCATAATCGACGGCATTTTCGATCAGATTGCCGAGCCCATACATGATGCCGGCATTGCGGTCGGTGACCGGCTCGCCCTTGCGCGGGCTCTTTTCGATAAGCTCAAGAGCGATACCGAATTCCCGGTGCGGGGCGACGATCTCCTCGATCATCGAGGAAAGCGGCAGCCGGCGCATATGCGCCTCGCCTTCGGAAGAAAGCGTCGTCAGCCGCCGCAGGATGTCGCGGCAGCGTTCGCTCTGGCTGCGCAGCAGCATGACGTCCTCGCGGAAACGATCGTCATTCTTAAGCTCCCGCTCCATTTCCTTGGCGACGACGCTGATCGTCGCAAGCGGCGTACCGAGCTCATGGGCCGCCGCCGCCGCCAGACCGTCGAGCTGCGACAGATGCTTTTCCCGCTGCAGCACCAGTTCGGTCGCAGCCAGCGCATCGGCGAGCTGGCTTGCTTCCATCGAGACCCGATAGGCATAGAAAGCGGCGAATGCCATGGTCGAGGCGATCGAGCACCAGACACCGAACTGCATGACGGTGTGCACGTTGATCTCGGCCCCGTCGAACCAGGGCAGCGGAAAGGGCGAAAAGGCAAGCACCGTAATGCAGACCATCGCAACGCCGATCAGCGCGGTACTGTAGCGAATCGGCTGCGACGCAAAAGAGATGATGACTGGCACGCAGACGAGTGCTGCGAAGGGATTGGCAAGGCCGCCGGTGATGAAGAGCAGCGCGCAGAGCTGCAAAAGGTCGAAGCCGAGCAGCGCAAAGGCGGCCGGCGGTTCCAGCCGATGCGTCGGCGGATAACGGATCGTCAGGTAGAAATTCACCCAGGCAAGGGCGGCGATCAAGGAAGAGCTGGCAATCAGCGGCAGGGGAAATTTCAGCCAGAAGGCAACGATGAAAACCGTCAACGTCTGTCCGCCGACGGCAAGCCAGCGCAGCCGCACCAGCGTCTGCAGGCGCAGCCTGCGGCTGTTGTGCCGGTCCTCCAGCGTATAGCCTTCCGTCTTGTCGATCATGTCAGGCTTGTCGATCATGCCGACGGCTCCTTGAATGGCCCTCATGTACCACGCGGTTTTGCCCGTGTCGTCGGCAACGCATCCTCCGGCCGCTCCGGCCAGGGATGCCGGGGATAGCGCCCGCGCATATCGGCACGCACATCCTTCCAGGAGCCGGCCCAGAAGCCCGGCAGGTCGCGTGTCGTCTGGATCGGCCGATGCGCCGGCGAGGTGAGCTCGAGCAGAAGCGGCAGGCGGCCACCTGCAATGGCTGGATGCTGCTTCAGTCCAAACAGCTCCTGCACGCGGATCGTCAGAACCGGCTCCTCGCCCTCATATTGGATCGGATGCCTTTGGCCGGTCGGCGCTTCGAAATGGGTCGGCGCAAGCCGGCTAAGGTCGCGTTGCAATTCGTGCGGTACCAGCGACATTAGTCCGTTCGAAAGCCCGGCTGCGGAAATCTCCGAAAGGCCGCGGGCCTCCGTCTGGAAGGGTGCGAACCAGTCGTCCAGCCGGGAAAGCAGGGCATCATCGCTGACATCGGGCCAAGGCTCGCCGATCGTCCTGTGCAGAAATCCGATCCGCTCGCGCAGTTGTACGGCCTCCTTCGAGAACACAAGCTGATCGAGCCCCAGCTCGCGCACCCCTTCCACCAGAGCCTGGGTGACCGCTGCCCCGGAAGGCCGCGGCAAGGGCGTCTCTTCGAAGACGATCGCGCCAAGCCGGGTTGCCCGCCGCGCCCGGATTTGCCGGCTCTGCCGGTCGAAGAATATCTGGTCGCCGGTTTTGATCTCACCGGGCAACTCGGCTTCGATGTCGCCGCGTGTCACCTCGGCTGCCGCCAGAACCCGCGCCTGCGCCGCCCGTCCGGTCAGGTCGGCAATCACCAGCATCTGGCTGCCCGCCAGCCTCTCGGTTTCCGGCAGCTCTGCTCCGCGCCCGTTCGCCATCACGAATCGGCCGCGCCCGCCGCGCTGAAGTGCGATTCTATCCGGGAACGCATGCAGCAGCAGCTGGCCGGCCAGCGCCGGCGCCGTTGAGGCAACCCTGTCGAGGCCGCTCGCCAGCCGTCCCGCCAGCCGCCTTGAAGCCTCCGCTCTCTCGCCCCGCTCGGCCTTTAAGCGTCGCAGCCGCTCCTCGATATCGATACTCGTTCCGCCAAGCCCCTGTTCGGTAAGAAGCACGGCGATCATCGCCGCATCCCGTGCGTGTCCCGTTTCTCCCGCCGAGACGACCATGGCGGCAAGCCGCGGCGGCAAAGCGAGATCGCGCATCACCTTGCCGCGCGCTGTCAGCGCTCCGTCCTTGTCGAGCGCGCCAAGCTGGCCAAGCAGCATCCGCGCTTCCCTCAGCGTCGTTTCCGGCGGCTGATCGACGAAGGCAAGGGATGCCGGATCTTGAACGCCCCAATGTGCGAGGTCGAGCACCAACCCCGAGAGATCGCTGGAAAGGATCTGCGGCGGGGTGAAGGCCGGCAGTGCCGCCGTCTGTCCCTGGTGCCACAGCCTGACGGCGATGCCCGGCTCCGTTCGTCCGGCACGGCCGGCCCGCTGATCGGCGGAAGCCCGCGACACGCGCACCGTCTCCAGCCGCGTGATCCCGGTCGACGCCTCGAACACCGGCAGGCGCTGCAGCCCGCTGTCGATCACGATCCTGACACCGTCGATGGTGATCGATGTTTCGGCGATCGATGTCGCAAGCACGATCTTGCGTGTCCCCTGGGATGCCGGTCGGATCGCTGCATCCTGCTCCTTCTGGCTGAGATTGCCGTAGAGCGGCGCAATCAGCGTTTCGGCTCCGAATCGTCCCTGCAGGCGTTCGACGGTCCGGGTGATTTCCGCCTGGCCGGGCAGGAAGGCGAGGATCGAGCCGGCCTCGTTGGCATGGGCATCGAGTATCACCCGTGTCACGGCATCTTCAATACGTTCGCCGCCCGGTCGATCCTGGTAACGGATATCGATCGGAAAGCTGCGCCCCAGGCTTTCGATAACAGGTGGATGATCGAGCAGGGCGGCCACGCGTTCGACGTCGAGGGTCGCCGACATGACGAGGATACGCAGATCGTCGCGTAGAGCCGACTGGACGTCGAGCGCCAGAGCGAGTCCGAAGTCTGCGTCCAGCGAACGCTCGTGGAACTCGTCGAAGATCACGACCGAGACACCGTTCAGTTCCGGATCGTCGAGGATCATCCGGGCGAAAACCCCTTCGGTCACGACCTCGATCCGTGTCGCTGCCGATATTCTGTTGTCGAGGCGCATGCGGTAGCCGACCGTCTCGCCGACCTGTTCACCGATCAGCGATGCCATCCGGCTTGCCGCTGCTCGCGCCGCCAGCCGCCGCGGCTCCAGCAGGATGATCTTGCCGTCGCCGCGCCAAGCCTCGTCGAGCAGATAAAGTGGTACCAGCGTCGTCTTGCCGGCGCCGGGCGGGGCGGAAAGAACGGCGCGTTTTTGCTTTTCCAGCGCGGCAGCGACGGCCGGCAGGACATGTGAAACCGGAAGCTCCGGCAAGGACGCACTGATTGTCACTTTTGGCCCGTCACTGTCTCATAGGCAAGGATGGCGCCGGCGAGATCCTCCAACGCCGCACCCACCGACTTGAACAGCGTGATTTCTGCGTCATGGGTTCGTCCGCCATGGGCGCCGCTGACGAGTTCCGCAAGCTCAGCCCTGATGTCCGCTTCCTTCAGCACGCCGCTTTTCAGCGGCTGGACGATGTCGCCTGCCTCGGCGAGGGCGCCGGCGCGGGTGTCGACATAAACGGAGGCACGGCGGATGGCCTCGTCGTCGCTTTCGCGCATGCTCGGCTTGAAAGCGCCGACGAGATCGAGATGGGCGCCGGGCTTCAGCCATCCCCCTGATATCAGCGGTGTGCTGGAAAGCGTGGCGCAGGAAATGATATCGGCTGTCCGCGCTGCGGCCTCAGCATCCCCGACCGCCTCGGCATTCAGCCCGAGCGCCCGGGCTTCGGCTGCGATCTTTTCCGCCGCTTGCCCGTTGCGGCCCCAGACACGGTACCTCTTGATGGGACGGGTCGTGCCGTGGGCAAGCATCAGGTTGAGGGACAGCCGTCCGGTTCCGCAGACGAGCAGCTCTTCCGCGTCGGAGCGGGCGAGATGACGGGCCGCCAGCGCCGATGCCGCCGCCGTTCGCCGCGCGGTCAACTCGCCGCCGTCGATTGCGGCAAGCATTTCCCCGGTAGCGCCGGAGGAAAGAAGATAAGTTCCGAAGATCGCCGGCAGCCCCCGCCGCACATTGCCTGGAAAGACCGAGACCGTCTTCACCCCGGCATAGCGCCCGGGAACCCAGGCCGGCATCAGGAGCAATGTGGCGCTCTCCTCATCCGGCACCTCCATCTCATGGTGATGACGCACCGGCATCACGCATTCGCTCT
>NZ_VSZV01000330.1:16757-17122 GCF_008919455.1 Rhizobium sp. PEPV16 | reverse complement strand
GGGGAACCTGCGGCTGGATCACCTCCTTTCTAAGGAAGCTGTGGAATTGGTAAGACGATCGGCTGGATCTTCGGATCTCCCCGATATGAACCTTCCCGTGCTTTTTAGAACATAGATGGCACCAGTCAGGTGACTATCGAAACGTAATACGCCGCGATGACTTCGGTCATCGACGGTATGGCGAGCTTTCGCCGTCCACGTTTCTCTTTCTTCAAAAGGATATCGAACCATGGGTTTGCGCTCGCGCGCCGTTCGCACCTTCGGTGCTGCGCTCCGCGGGGGCGCCGGACGACCGGCGACGGCCTCTGGCCTGTATGGGCGACCCTTTCCGAGGCTTTGCTTGGGATTGGCGTCGACGCAGAGAG
>NZ_VSZV01000330.1:16497-16747 GCF_008919455.1 Rhizobium sp. PEPV16 | reverse complement strand
GCAAGCAGGGGGTCAGCGGTTCGATCCCGCTCAGCTCCACCAAATCCTGTCCTGACGCTGTCGCGCTCTTCGAGCGCACGCTTCGGACGGACCGGCCAATGATGGCCGACGGCCTCTGGCCTGTATTTGGTGGATCGTTGCTGGCGGTGAATAAGATATCCTTTGAAGAAATAAAAGTTTTGCACCGGCTTATGGCTGGTGCGTGTTCTGCATACATTGTGAAGAGAAGATTGATCTGGAGGCTTCCAGG
>NZ_VSZV01000330.1:16185-16487 GCF_008919455.1 Rhizobium sp. PEPV16 | reverse complement strand
AAGCGTGGGGTCGGAAGTTCAAGTCTTCCCGGGCCCACCATTTGCACCAGCAAGTGAAATTTGCTGTAGCGAATGAGGGTTAGGGATGATGGAATGTGGCTGATGCGGATTGTTGCCGAACCTTGGGGCCTTGCCCTTGGGTGATCGAGCTGGAGGGGCTGTAGCTCAGCTGGGAGAGCACCTGCTTTGCAAGCAGGGGGTCAGCGGTTCGATCCCGCTCAGCTCCACCAAATCGATTGGTGTTGAAGCTGACGGCGTTTGTCTTTTGAAGAAAATAAGGTTTTGCATCGGCTTATGGCTGA
>NZ_VSZV01000330.1:16042-16175 GCF_008919455.1 Rhizobium sp. PEPV16 | reverse complement strand
AAGCGTGGGGTCGGAAGTTCAAGTCTTCCCGGGCCCACCATTTGCAACGGCAAATGAGATTTGCTGTAGCGAATTGTGGTTTGTTTGGGTTTACCTGATCCTGGCGGTTTGCTGTCAGGTGTTTGCGATGGTT
>NZ_VSZV01000330.1:15873-16032 GCF_008919455.1 Rhizobium sp. PEPV16 | reverse complement strand
TGTTTTGGGTTCTGCCCAAGGCGTCCGAGCCCAGTTCTGATGATCCTATGGATGGCCTAGCCGGCCGGATATGGGTGAAGGACTGGAGGTAGGTAGGAAGCTTGTCACTCTGGATCGTTTGTTGTTCGTTGCCTTTGGGCATCGTCTGATGAACGATCG
>NZ_VSZV01000330.1:0-15863 GCF_008919455.1 Rhizobium sp. PEPV16 | reverse complement strand
TGTTTTGGGTTCTGCCCAAGGCGTCCGAGCCCAGTTCTGATGATCCCATGGATGGCCTAGCCGGCCGGATATGGGTGAAGGACTGGAGGTAGGAAGGAAGCTTGTCGCTCTGGGTCGTTGTTGTTTGCTGTCTTTAGGGATGAGCATCTGACGGACGACTTGATTACCGTTGCCTGACCGCGCGGTATCGGATCATATCTCGAGAAGCTGGTCTTAAGACAGGCTGCAAGCGAGCTGCTCGGCGTAGCTCCAATAAAGCAGACCTGTCGAACACGTTAATGGCATTGTTGGATTGACTGGGTTGTAAAAGGTAACCCGGTCTGTTGCCGTTCCTTAGGAACGGGCAACGAGACGATGAGCATTGGCAATGAGAACGATTAAGTGTCGTAAGGGCATTTGGTGGATGCCTTGGCATGCACAGGCGATGAAGGACGTGATACGCTGCGAAAAGCCGTGGGGAGCTGCGAATGAGCTTTGATCCATGGATCTCCGAATGGGGCAACCCACCTTAAATGCTTGGGAAATCTGATGCGCCGGTGGCGCATGAGCGAATAGGATTTAGCGAATAGCGAATAGAATTCAAAAACTATTCGCTATTGGCTATTCGCTGCGTCGAAGACGCCTCAGGTTTCCAAGCATTGTGATAAGGTATCTACACCTGAATACATAGGGTGTAAGAAGCGAACGCAGGGAACTGAAACATCTAAGTACCTGCAGGAAAGGACATCAACCGAGACTCCGCAAGTAGTGGCGAGCGAACGCGGACCAGGCCAGTGGCAATTGTGATTAAAGTGGAACGCTCTGGAAAGTGCGGCCGTAGTGGGTGACAGCCCCGTACGCGTAGATATCATGATTGTCCTAGAGTAGGGCGGGACACGAGAAATCCTGTCTGAACATGGGGAGACCACTCTCCAAGCCTAAGTACTCGTGCATGACCGATAGCGAACAAGTACCGTGAGGGAAAGGTGAAAAGCACCCCGACAAGGGGAGTGAAATAGAACCTGAAACCGGATGCCTACAAACAGTCGGAGCCCGCAAGGGTGACGGCGTACCTTTTGTATAATGGGTCAACGACTTAGTGTAACAAGCAAGCTTAAGCCGGTAGGTGTAGGCGCAGCGAAAGCGAGTCTGAATAGGGCGATTTAGTTTGTTGCATTAGACCCGAAACCGAGTGATCTAGCCATGAGCAGGTTGAAGGTTGGGTAACACCAACTGGAGGACCGAACCCGCATCTGTTGCAATAGATTGGGATGACTTGTGGCTAGGGGTGAAAGGCCAATCAAACTCGGAAATAGCTGGTTCTCCGCGAAATCTATTTAGGTAGAGCGTCGAGCGAATACCCCCGGGGGTAGAGCACTGGATGGGCTATGGGGACTCACCGTCTTACTGATCCTAACCAAACTCCGAATACCGGGGAGTACTACTCGGCAGACACACGGCGGGTGCTAACGTCCGTCGTGAAAAGGGCAACAACCCTAACCTCCAGCTAAGGTCCCCAAGTCATGGCTAAGTGGGAAAGGATGTGAGGATCCCAAAACAACCAGGATGTTGGCTTAGAAGCAGCCATCATTTAAAGAAAGCGTAACAGCTCACTGGTCTAAATAAGGGTCTTTGCGCCGAAAATGTAACGGGGCTGAAGCCATGCACCGAAGCTGAGGATTTGCGAGTAATCGCAAGTGGTAGCGGAGCGTTCCGTAAGCTGATGAAGGGAGACCCGTGAGGGCTCCTGGAGGTATCGGAAGTGCGAATGTTGACATGAGTAACGATAAAGAGGGTGAGAGACCCTCTCGCCGAAAGACCAAGGGTTCCTGCTTAAAGTTAATCTGAGCAGGGTTAGCCGGCCCCTAAGGCGAGGCAGAAATGCGTAGTCGATGGGAACCACGTTAATATTCGTGGGCCTGGTGGTAGTGACGGATTGCACAAGTTGTTCATTCTAATTGGATTGGATGGGCAGCGGAGCGGTTCCAGGAAATAGCTCCACCGTATAGACCGTACCCGAAACCGACACAGGTGGTCAGGTAGAGTATACCAAGGCGCTTGAGAGAACTATGTTGAAGGAACTCGGCAAATTGCACGCGTAACTTCGGAAGAAGCGTGACCCCATGCTAGGCAACTATTATGGGGTGGCACAGACCAGGGGGTAGCGACTGTTTATCAAAAACACAGGGCTCTGCGAAGTCGCAAGACGACGTATAGGGTCTGACGCCTGCCCGGTGCTGGAAGGTTAAGAGGAGAGGTGCAAGCTTTGAATCGAAGCCCCAGTAAACGGCGGCCGTAACTATAACGGTCCTAAGGTAGCGAAATTCCTTGTCGGGTAAGTTCCGACCTGCACGAATGGCGTAACGACTTCCCCGCTGTCTCCAACATAGACTCAGTGAAATTGAATTCCCCGTGAAGATGCGGGGTTCCTGCGGTCAGACGGAAAGACCCCGTGCACCTTTACTATAGCTTTACACTGGCATTCGTGTCGGCATGTGTAGGATAGGTGGTAGGCTTTGAAGCGGGGACGCCAGTTTCCGTGGAGCCATCCTTGAAATACCACCCTTATCGTCATGGATGTCTAACCGCGGCCCGTTATCCGGGTCCGGGACAGTGTATGGTGGGTAGTTTGACTGGGGCGGTCGCCTCCGAAAGAGTAACGGAGGCGCGCGATGGTGGGCTCAGACCGGTCGGAAATCGGTCGTCGAGTGCAATGGCATAAGCCCGCCTGACTGCGAGACTGACAAGTCGAGCAGAGACGAAAGTCGGTCATAGTGATCCGGTGGTCCCGCGTGGAAGGGCCATCGCTCAACGGATAAAAGGTACGCCGGGGATAACAGGCTGATGACCCCCAAGAGTCCATATCGACGGGGTTGTTTGGCACCTCGATGTCGGCTCATCGCATCCTGGGGCTGGAGCAGGTCCCAAGGGTTTGGCTGTTCGCCAATTAAAGCGGTACGTGAGCTGGGTTCAGAACGTCGTGAGACAGTTCGGTCCCTATCTGCCGTGGGTGTAGGAATATTGACAGGATCTGTCCCTAGTACGAGAGGACCGGGATGGACATATCTCTGGTGGACCTGTTGTCCTGCCAAGGGCATAGCAGGGTAGCTACATATGGACGGGATAACCGCTGAAGGCATCTAAGCGGGAAACCCACCTGAAAACGAGTATTCCCTATCAGAGCCGTGGAAGACGACCACGTTGATAGGCCGGGTGTGGAAGTGCGGCAACGCATGAAGCTTACCGGTACTAATAGCTCGATTGGCTTGATCGTTCTCATTGACTATGCTCATCTCAAGGCGACCGCAAAGCGGTCGTCCTGACCCGGCGAAGGCTTTGCCTTCGTCCGGTTCGATGATCCAGACCTTTGTCCTCACGCGCCAATGGCGCTGCGGACGGCGCGCCAAACGATTGGCGACGGCCTCTGGCCTGTATGGGTGCCACAAGCACCCGCAGCCGGAAAAGGTTCCAAAGACGTGTTCAAAACCAGCGAAAGAGAAGAAAATAGCCCTATTCGCTATTCGCTACTCCCTATTCGCTCCAAACCCAGCTTCTCAAAACAACAAAGTTGCGCTTTGCCGACCTGGTGGTTATGGCGGGGTGGCTGCACCCGTTCCCTTTCCGAACACGGCCGTGAAACGCCCCTGCGCCCATGGTACTTCGTCTTAAGACGCGGGAGAGTAGGTCGCTGCCAGGTCTGCAAAACGCAACTATGTAAAACAATCTTCTCATTCACAGCCAACGGCCCAAAGCCGAAACAAAGGGCCGCTCACAAAGCGGCCTTTTGTGTTATAATACCGAAGCAAATCTCAAAGATTTGCACATGGCGCGGGGTGGAGCAGCCCGGTAGCTCGTCAGGCTCATAACCTGAAGGCCGCAGGTTCAAATCCTGCCCCCGCAACCAATACACAAAAGCCCGCCTCGTGCGGGCTTTTGTGTATCTCGTAACGGGTCGAGGGTTTAATGCCTAATCAGGGGCCCGCAAAAAGGCGTAGCCGACGCAGCGGGACAGAAAACAACAAATCCTGCCCCCGCAACCAAACCTTCCCATAGATACTCCCAAGCCCCTGTCATGCAGGGGCTTTTTGCGTTGCCAAATGGCGTGGCCACGCGAGATTTGACGTCGGAAACCGCTGCTGCAAGCTAAGCCGCGTTCCGGCAACGGTCGTGAACGTATGCCCGTCGGGTCCGCGGGGCCTTTCTAGTCGGGATACTGCGGCAAGCGAAAGTCCTATGGGCGTATGATCAACTTTCAGGGCAGGAGTACACAGTTGATAAAACAATAATATTCTAATATACGTGGAGCCGGCATTTTAATATTTCCATAACAGCACGCAACGTCCCTCCAATTGGCGGGCGCTGGTTATTCTATTCAGCAAGAGTATTCGATTTCATGAAGTAGATCAGAGATTTATGGGGGATGAATAAATGCGAGAATGGCCATCTTCTTTACTGACGGCTCCGCATGCAAGGTGTCGTCTTCCGTTTGCAGTCTCGGGATTGCCAGCGCTCTTTGTCGTGGTGCTCTTTGCCGGTGTCGCTTCCGCGCAGGCGCCGACTGAAGAGCAGCGCAATGCGATCAGGGCGGAATGCCGCTCCGATTTCATAGCGCAATGTTCAGGGGTGACGCCGGGCGGTATCGAGGCGCTCACTTGTCTGCAGCAGCATAGCGCCACGCTTTCGGCCGGTTGCCGGAAGGCGGTGTCGGCGATAAGCAAACCCAAGTCGACATCCGCGGACCCGGCTCCGGCTGCGCCCGCAACCACTGGGGCGACCAGCCCGGCGCCGGCGACGGGCGCACCGGCGCATCAGCCGACGCAGGCGCAGCGCAACGCCGTCAAATCGGCCTGCCAACGCGATTTCATGGCGCAATGCTCCGGCGTCACGCCGGGCGGCACCGAGGCACTCAGCTGCTTGCAGCAGCACAATGCCGCTCTATCGGCGCCGTGTCAGCAAGCCGTTGCGGCCTTGGGAGGATCAGCGGGGGGAGGATCAGCCGGATCAACCCCGGCCAGCGGCGGTGCCGCGGCGACGGTTGCGACCACTCCTGCTCCTCGAGCCATGATGCCGGCCTTCTCGCCGCGCGAGGAACTGATGATCCTGCGCGAAACCTGCGGATCGGATTTTCAGGCACTGTGTCGCATGGTGCCTTTGGGCGGAGGGCGGGCTATGGCTTGCCTGCGGGACAATCTGCAACGCGTGTCGCCTGCCTGTCATAGGGTGCTGACCTCGGGACTATAGGGTCTGTTCGAAACTTGCTCTGTGAAGAGACCTCAACAGCAACCTGCCTCCGCGCGAAACCGCAGGCGATTGCGCGACAGGCTGTTGCAACAACCTTACTGAACCTTCGATATCTCCGCCTCTGCAACGCCTGCGGTCTTTGTGCGCCCTTTCCAATATTCCTCGAGGCGCTGCAACAGGACGTAGAAAGACGGTACGAAGAGCACGGCGAGGCAGGTCGAGGCGATCATGCCGCTGAAAACCGATATGCCGATCGATTTGCGGGCGGATGCGCCGGCGCCGGTCGCCAGCACGAGCGGCAGGACGCCGAGGATAAAGGCGAAGGATGTCATCAGAATTGGCCGGAAACGCAAGCGGGCGGCCTCGACGGCCGCATCCAGTATTTCCATGCCTTCCGCCCGCCTTTCCCTAGCGTATTCGACGATGAGGATGGCATTCTTCGATGCAAGCGCGATCAGCAGGATAAGGCCGATCTGCGTATAGAGGTTGTTGGCAACGCCGGCTGCCATAAGCGCTGCCACCGTGCCGAGGAGAGCAAGCGGCACGGCGAGAAGGACCGCGAGCGGCAAGATCCAGCTTTCATATTGGCCCGCGAGCACGAAATAGACGAGGAGCATGGCAAGCGCGAAGATGAAATAGATCTGCCCGCCCACGGCCTTCTCCTGATAGGACAGCGCCGTCCATTCGAAGCCTGTGCCCGGCGGCAGTGTCTGATCGGCAATCTGCTCCATGACGTCGAGCGATTGGCCGGAACTGAAGCCGGCAGCAGGCCCGCCAACGATCGTTGCGGATGGGTAGAGATTGTAGAGGCTGATCAGGGAGGGGCCTTGTGTCGTCCTGACATCGACGACCGTGCCGAGCGGCACCATCGTCCCATCGCCGGCTTTGACCTTCAGATTGCGGATGTCTTCGGCGCTGACCCGGAAATCGGAAGCAGCTTGCGCATAGACCTGGAAGGTGCGGCCAAATTTGTTGAACTGGGTGACATAGCTCGATCCGACATAGCCGGAGAGAGCGGAGAAGACCTGGCCCACCGTAATTCCCAGTGTCTCCGCCTTGATCCGATCGACGGAAACGGCAAGTTGCGGCACGTTCGAACGAAAAGGCGTGCTCAGCCTTTGCAGCGACGATTGGGCACTGCCGTTCTTGACGATTGTGTCGGCAAGCGATTGCAGCAGCGGGTAGTCGGAAATGCCGTTCCTGATCTCGACCTGCATGGTAAAGCCGCTGGCATTGCCGACGCCCTGGATCGGAGGCGGTACCACCACCAGCGTCTTGGCGGCGAGCACGCTTTGCAGCGCGCCGTTCAAATGCTGGTAGATCGACAGCAGATCCTGCCCCTTTTGCTTGCCGCGCTCGTCCCAATCCTTCAGCACGACATAGGCGACGCCGGCATTCTGCAGGCTGGCATTGTTGTCGAGAACGGAGATGCCGCTGATGGTCAGCACCTGGTCGACGCCAGGTGTGGCTTCGGCGATCTTGCCGACCTCTTCCATCACCGCGTCGGTGCGCTCCTTCGATGCGCCGTCGGGCAGCTGCGCACTGATCAAAACATAGCCTTGATCCTCGATGGGCAGAAACGCAGTCGGCAGACGGGCGAGCCCCCAGACGGCGACACCGATCAGCGCGAGTGCTGCTATGACCATGATGCCGCTGTGGCGGGTCATCGATCCGATCAGCCCTGCATAGCTGCGTTCACCCCTGTCGTAGACCCTGTTGAAGCCGCGATAGAAGATGTTGCGTTTCTCGGGCGGGACCGGCGGGCGTAGCCAAAGGGCGCATTGCGTCGGTTTCAGCGTGACGGCATTGATGGCGCTGATCAGCGCCGTGGCGGCGATGACGAGGGCGAACTGCCGATAGAGCTGTCCGGTCAGGCCGGGCAGGAAGGCAGCCGGAATGAAAACCGCCATCAGCACCAGCGTGATGCCGATGACCGGGCCGAGCAGTTCCTCCATCGCCTTTTCGGCCGCCTTTCGGCCGGACATGCCCGCTTCGATGTGTCGGGCGACACCTTCAACGATGACAATGGCATCATCGACGACGATGCCGATGGCGAGAACGATGGCAAACAGCGTCGACAGGTTGACGGTAAAGCCCAGTGCCGCCATGGCCGCGAAGGCGCCGATGATGGTGACGGGAACTGTGGTCGCCGGCACGAGCATCGCCCGCCAATCCTGCAGGAAAACGAGAATGACGATGAGAACGAGAACGCCCGCCTCGATCAAGGTGACGTAAACTTCGTCGATGGAAGCGTCGACGAATTTCGTCGTGTCGAACGGCACGTGATATTCGAGGCCCGGCGGGAAGCTCTTCGAGAGCTCCTGCATTTTTGTATTCACCGCCTGCGCCACCGCAATGGCATTCGCCTCCGGCAGCTGAAAAATGCCGATACCGGCTGCCGGCCGGCCGTTCTGCATGAAGGATTGGCTGTAGGTCTGGGCGCCGAGTTCGACGCGGCCGATATCGCGGATGCGGGTGACGCGGCCGCCCTGTCCGCTCTCGACCTTGACGACGATGTTTTCGTAGTCGGCCGCCTCGTTCAATCGGCCATTGACGTTCAGCGTGTATTGGAAGACCTGCCCCTTCGGCACCGGCGGAATGCCGATCTGGCCGGCGGCAACCTCCTGGCTTTGCTGCTGCACGACGCTGACCACATCCTGCGGCGTCAGGCCGCGTGCCTGCAGTAGGTTCGGATCCATCCAGATGCGCATGGCATATTGGCCGGCACCGAAAACGGTGACGTTGCCGACACCCGGCAGGCGAGCGAGGTCATTCTGCAGATTGATGACGGCGTAGTTCGACAGGAAAAGGCTGTCATAGCGGCTATCGGGCGAGGTCAGGCTGACGAAGCCAAGGATCGCCGTCGATTTCTTTTGCGTCGTCACGCCCTGAAGCTGCACCGCTTCGGGAAGCGATGACATCGCAATGGCAACGCGATTTTGCACCAGAACCTGGGCCTGGTCCGGATCGGTTCCAATGGCAAAGGTCACGGTCAGGGAATAAGTGCCGTCGCTGGCGCTTGTCGACTGCATGTAGAGCATGTCCTGCACGCCGTTGACCTGCTGCTCGATCGGCAGCGCGACGGTGTCGACGAGGGTCTGGGCGCTGGCGCCCGGGAAGCGCGTCGTCACCTGCACCGTCGGCGGAACGACGTTCGGATATTGCGCCACAGGCAGCTGGAACAGGGCGACCGCGCCGATGAGCACGAAAACCAATGCCAGAACATTGGCGAGTATCGGTCGCTCGATGAAGAAACGCGAGATCATGCTGTTGTCCTTAGACGTTCAGATGAAGCATGGCGGCGGATTCATTGCGTGGTGGTCTTGGCCTTGGCATCGCCGGTGGCAGCTGCCGGTGGATTCATTTCGATCTTCTCGGGCGTGACCTTGCTGCCGGGGATGGCCTGCTGGATACCTTGGGTTACGACCCAGTCGGCGGGATCGAGGCCGGAGTCGATGACACGGAGCGCACCTTCGCGCTGGCCGGTCTTGACCTGCTTCTGTTCGACGACGTCGTCCTTGCCGAGAACAAGCAGGTAGCTGCCCAGCTGGTTTGTCCCGATGGCGTCATCGCGCACCAGCAAAGCCTTGTCGCTATGGCCGACCGGCACCCGAACCCGCACGAAGAGACCGGGCAGCATGGCATGGTCCTTGTTGTCGAACAGGGCGCGCACCTGAAGCGTGCCTGTGGAGGCATCGAGCTGCGGCGAGACGTAATCGAGATGTCCCTTATGCGGGTAGCCTTCCTCGGTCTGCAGGCCGAGCTCCGCCGGAATGCTTGGAAGGTCCGTCTGCTTGAAGGTGCGCCCCTGCCTTGCCAGGGTTTCCTTGATCATCAGCACCTGGGTTTCGCTAACGTTGAAATAGGCATAAAGCGGATCTGTCTGAACGATGCTGGCGAGTTTGGTGGGACCGGATACGCCGACAAGAGCGCCGATATCGACGAGGTGATCGGTGACTGTGCCGTCGAAGGGGGCAAACACCTCCGTATATCCGAGGTTGATCGTCGCGAGATCGAGATTGGCCTGGGCATTGAGGATGGACGCATTCGCCTCGTCGAGCGTCGCCTTGGCGCTGTCGACCGCGGTCTGCGTTGTGACCTGTTGCCTCGATAGATTGAGCTGCCGGTCGTATTCCTGCTGTGCGCCGACCTGAGACGCATGTTGCGAGGCAAGGGATGCCTTCGCCTGATCCAGTTGCGCCTGATAGGTGTTGCGCTCAATTCCGAAGAGCTTGGTGCCCTTCATCACCGTCATGCCGTCCTGGTAGTCGATCGATTGGACGTAGCCTTGGACGCGCGCCTCGATATCAACTGAGTTGAGCGGCACCGTATTGCCGGTGAGTTCAAAATAGAGCGTCACCGGTTGCTGGATCGGCTGGGCGACCCGAACCGGAGGTGGAGGAGGGGCGACGTAAGTATTGCCGCTTTTCTCACAGCCAGCGAGAATTGCCATGCCGGCGAGCACCACAGACAGGTGCAGACCCTGATACAATCTCACACGCATTGCCGCCGCCCCGATGTTTACGAGCTCTTTCAAAGGCATACAGCGTCATTTGCGCGTCTGAAAAAGACGCGCGGCGCTGTAGTCTTCATGCATGCCTCGGTGGAGACGACCCCTCTCCGAAAAGTTCCGGGCATGCGATATTATGTCGCGGCATTGCTAAAAATTGCAATAGCTGTTGGTGCGCAATTCAACTGCGAGTTCGTCCTCGATGGATGCCATGACGCGGCTACGGTTTCCCGAGCCGTTCGATGGCAGATTGTAATGGTGCGTCCGAAACGCGGATCAGCCCGAGATACGGGTTCGCCATGTCCGAAACCAGGAAGATGGCGCCGGCGACGGATAGGGCGCAGACGAGCAGAATTGACAGCACCGTCAGATTGGCCGGCGCCTGCAGCCCGAAGGTCGCAAAGAGCAGCGAGAGCCAACAGACGAGAACGGTGACAAAGGCCCATGGCAGACCCTCTTCTCCGGATTCGACCAGCAGCCAGTGGGCCTCGGCCATCATGCCGCTCACCTCAACAGCACGCGCTTGGAGAGAGTGCTGCACGGCACCCCTCGGCAACAGGGATCGAAGGACGGCCTGAACCGCCTCGATATCCTGATATTCCCCCGGCGCATTGCCGAATGTTTCGTCGGTGGTCTCAGCAGTCCAGCCGCGGCTCAGCCGTCTCTCTATGAGTTCACGCAGCAATTGACGCGCTTTGTCGGTTTCCGGCCCGTATTGCGCCATCACGCGGTCAAGCAGGAGTACCCGTGCCGCGGCCGTTCTCATCTCCACTTCGGCATTGTCATAGGACGACTTGGCGGATGCAATCAGAAGGCCGAGCGTCAGAGCCGACAGCGTTCCCACCACCGCGGTCGCCAGCCTGATGACGTCCTTGGATTCTGCATTGAGATGGTGATCCGGCAAACGGCCGCGCACCACCAATCCTATCGATGTTGCCATCGACAGAAAAACAAAGACAAGCCCGCCAACCAACAGTGAGCCCAAGTCCGGCCTCCGTATCGCCACGTAAGTCCTGCAGCCACCCTGCAAGCTGTGCAATAGCTCCCGTCATCATAGCGGAAGACGGACCAAGCGCGGAACTCTTAACTTCCAGATCTTGTGCGGCCGTAATTGGGCGGATTTCATTGCTGGAAAATGAGCAGCACGTAAGCCAGGAAAAGCACCAGATGGACCGCACCTTGCATGAGATGCGTGCGGCCGCTGGCAAAGGTGATGATGCTGACGGCCAGAGTGAGCAGGAGCATCACCAGATCTCCATGTTCGAGGCCCAGCTTCACCGGGTGCCCGTAAAGACGGCTGATGACAAGCATTGCCGGCACGGTCAGCCCGATCGTTGACAGCACCGAACCAAGGAAGATGTTGACGGAACGCTGAAGATTATTGGCGATGGATGCACGCACGGCGCTGATTGCCTCGGGCGTCGCGACAAGGATGGCCATGACAACACCGCCAAACGCGGTCGGGGCATGCAGGGTTTCGATAATGTAATCGATCGGCCGCGCAAGCTGTTCGACCAGAAAGACGACGGGGCCCATATAGGCTAAAAGCAGAATGGCATGAGGCCAAACCGGCCCGCGGGGAGGAGCATGTTCACCATGATGCTCGTGGCGATTGCTGTCGTCGGCGAAATAGTCCCGATGGCGGCCGGCCTGAAGAAACAGAAACGTAGCGTAAAGACCGACCGATATTATACCCAGTATCAGTTGTCTCGGTGCGGATGGATGCTGTCCGTCCGGGCCTGCAAGAAATGTCGGCATCACCAGGCTCAGGGTCGCCAGCGGCACGATGACCCCGAGATAAGCGTTGGCGCCCTGCAGGTTATGCTGCTGTTCCGGTCGCCGCCATGCGCCCAGCAGCAAGGACAGGCCGACCATGCCGTTCAGGATGATCATGACGACTGCGAACAGCGTGTCGCGCGCGAGCGTGGGATTGTTCTCGCCGTGAAGCATGACGGCTGATATTGCCATCACCTCGATCGAGGTGATGGCAAGCGTCAGAATAAGCGTGCCGTAGGGCTCCTTCAGCCGCTCAGCCAAATGATCCGCGTGCCGCACGACCGACAGTGCGGAGCCGAGGACGACGGCAAACAGCCAGACGAAAACGACACTGAACCATAGCGGATCGGCAAGCCGGCCGAAGAGCTGCTCCTGGAAGGCAAGAAACGCTAAGCTCGTCACGACGCTGACGCCCAGGAACCATTCCTCGCGTATCAGGCTGCTTGGGCCGACAGCGCGCAATGCCGGACCGTCCGTCATCGAAACCACCCGCCTTCTAGCAAATGCCGGCGCAATGCGATCATCAACACCATGGTGTCCGTCCGCTGTTCTTTTGCCTGTCCCATGAGCAGGCACAGACGACGCTGCCTCAAGGCGAACCGAAGCTCAAGTCAGATCGTAAATCACTGATTAAAACTTGTAGGGCTCTGTCGTTCATCACCCACGGATCTCGACAAGGGAGCAGTCGCCGACGGTCGATCACGCCGCGCCTTGGGTTATTCGCGGCCGGTCGCCGGGATTGCCGCGCCGGTGACGACGGCTGCGGCCGGCGAAATCAGGAAGGCGATGAGGCGGGCTATCGATTGCGGCGATACCCAACCGTCCGTCTTCGCATCGGGCATGGCTGCGCGGTTCTCAGGCGTGTCGATCGTCCCGGGCAGGATGCAGTTGGCGGTGATGCGATCGTCGCGGCATTCGGCGGCGATCGCCTCGGTCAGCCGGATGACGGCGGCTTTCGAGGCGGCGTAAGCGGCCTGCTTGGCGCCGGCCTTCAGGCCGGGCGCGGCGGCGATATGAACGATGCGGCCGTAGCCTGCCGCCTTCATGGTCGGGAGAACCGCGGCGCTGATTGTCAGCGCAGTGCGGGCGTTTGCGGTCATCATCGTCTCCCACTGCGCGGGCGCCTCCGGCCCGACCGGTCCCATCTGGAAACCGCCGACGGTGTTGACCAATGCGCTGACGCCGCCAAAGCGCTTGACGGCTCGGGCGACGGCGGCGGCGCAGGAAGCATAATCAGTGAGATCCGTTCCCGCGATCGACAGAAACTCCGTGGAGGCAGGAAGATCGCCGGCCAAGGCTTCCAGCTCACTGCTCGAACGGTTCATGCAGACGAGTTTCGCGCCGGCGCTGGCAAGCTCGCGGACAACGGCGCTGCCGAGGTTGCCGCCGGCTCCCGTGACGATCACGGCTTTCTGGTCTTTCATGGCAATCGATCTCCTGAGGGTGCCTGCTGCTGGGTGATGCCACCCATTGTTGATCCAGGCTGCGCGGCAGCGCAAGTCTGCCGCAGGAGCAATTCCGTTCGTCATTGGCCGATGGTCCTATCGGGCCAGACTTCAGTGATATTTCGCCGGATCGGGTCCGAGGGTAAAGGGTCGCGTCGAGCCCGGAGATCTGACGGTTGACATCAGCCGGACCGAAGCGGCCAGAAGGTGCCGTGGGATCAAACCGACCTGACCTTCACATCAGGCACTGCGCAGGCCTCGCCGCCGCCGAAGAGGCGGGAGCGGGTCAGGAAGCGCTTCTCGCGGCCATTGTCGAGCGAGAACATGCCGCCGCGGCCGGGCACGACGTCGATGATCAGCTGCGTATGCTTCCATGCCTCGAACTGGCTGGCGCTGATATAGACAGGCACGCCGCCGATCTCGCCGAGCTTGACGTCGCTGTCGCCGATCATGAATTCGTTCGCCGGATAACACATCGGCGAGGAGCCGTCGCAGCAGCCGCCGGACTGGTGGAAGAGGATATCGGGATGATCCCGCTGGATTTCCAAGATCAAATCGAGGGCTGCGTCGGTGGCGAGAACACGCGGTTCGCCGTTGACAGGGGTTTCCATCATTCTTACTCCAAGGTTTCGGGAGGAGAATTCCCCTCCCCAACCCCTCCCCACAAGGGGGAGGGACTTATAATGCCGCTCCGACAGCTCACCTCGCTGAAGTTTCGGCAAGAAGATACGTTTTTGACGAGGCAGTTCAATGGGTTAAGCCCCTTCCCCTTGTGGGGAGGGGTGGGGGAGGGGTTTGAGACCCTCCCGCCATGCCGAAGCATCTCAGAAGAAGCCGAGGGCCTTCGGGCTGTAGCTCACCAACATGTTCTTGGTCTGCTGGTAGTGGTCGAGCATCATCTTGTGGGTTTCACGGCCGATGCCCGACTGCTTATAGCCGCCGAAGGCGGCATGGGCCGGGTAGGCGTGGTAGCAGTTGGTCCAGACGCGGCCAGCCTGGATCTCGCGGCCGAAACGGTAGCAGCGATTGGCGTCGCGGCTCCAGACACCGGCGCCGAGGCCGTAGAGCGTGTCGTTGGCGATTTCGAGCGCTTCCTTCTCGTTCTTGAAGGTCGTGACCGAAACCACAGGTCCGAAGATTTCTTCCTGGAACACACGCATCTTGTTGTGACCCCTGAAGATCGTCGGCTTGACATAATAGCCGTTCGCCAACTCGCCGCCGAGATCGTTGCGCGAGCCGCCGGTCAACACTTCCGCGCCTTCCTGCTTGCCGATATCGAGATAGGCGAGGATCTTTTCCAGCTGCTCGGTCGAGGCCTGGGCGCCGATCATCGTCGCGCTATCGAGTGGGTTGCCCTGCTTGATCGCCTCAACGCGTTTGACCGCCTTTTCCATGAAGCGGTCGTAGATCGATTCCTGGACGAGGGCGCGGCTCGGGCAGGTGCAGACTTCGCCCTGGTTGAGGGCAAACATCGCAAAACCTTCGAGCGCCTTGTCGAGGAAATCGTCATCCTCGGCCATCACATCGGCGAAGAAGATGTTCGGCGATTTGCCGCCGAGCTCCAGCGTCACCGGAATGAGGTTCTGGCTGGCATATTGCATGATGAGCCGGCCTGTCGTCGTCTCGCCGGTGAAGGCGATCTTGGCGACGCGCGGGCTGGTCGCCAGCGGCTTGCCGGCTTCGAGGCCGAAACCGTTGACGATGTTGAGCACGCCGGGCGGCAGGAGATCGCCAACAATCTCGGCCCAGAGCAGAATCGAGGCCGGGGTCTGCTCGGCGGGCTTCAGTACGACGCAGTTGCCGGCGGCAAGCGCGGGCGCCAGCTTCCAGGTGGCCATCAGGATCGGGAAGTTCCACGGAATGATCTGGCCGACGACGCCGAGCGGCTCATGGAAGTGATAGGCGACGGTATCATGGTCGATTTCGCCGATCGAACCTTCCTGGGCGCGGATGCAGGAGGCGAAGTAGCGGAAGTGGTCGATCGCCAGCGGAATGTCGGCCGCCATGGTTTCGCGGATCGGCTTGCCGTTGTCCCAGGTCTCGGCCTGGGCGAGCAGTTCCAGCTTGTCTTCCATGCGCTGGGCGATCTTCATGAGGATATTGGAGCGCTCGGCAGCGGAGGTGCGGCCCCATTTTTCCTTCGCCGCATGGGCGGCGTCGAGCGCGAGGTTGACGTCCTTTTCATTGGAGCGGGGAATGTCGCAGAGTTTGCCGCCGGTGACGGGCGTCAGGTTTTCGAAGTATTTGCCTTCGACCGGCTCGCGCCATTCGCCGCCGATATAGTTGCCGTATTTCAGCTTGAACGGCGCCTCGACGATTTTCTGATGAAGCATGTCATCCTCCCTTGATGATCCAGGTTCCCAAGCGAACCAGTGGGAGGAAAATGTGCATGTTTTGGCGGAGGGAACAGGGTGGGTCTTCCATACCGCAGCGCACAGTGTCGCAGACCTGCGACAGCATCGGGTGGCGATTGCTCCAGGAGCGGAACCTTTACCGTGATCAGTGGAGATTGAGCTTATTCATCTTCCTGTGCAGCGTGGCGCGGCTGATGCCGAGCGCGATCGCCGCCTGCGAGACATTGCCACCGGCGCGCGACAGTGCCCGCAAGAGTGCCGCCTTCTCTGCCTCGACGATCTCGTCCTGCTGGGAGACGCCAGCCTCGTGCAGGGCATCGGCCGCCGGAATGCCGGCGGCGATACGTTTGTCGTCGAGCTGCAGCGCGATCCGGGCGGCGCGCGTCGCACCGAGCACGAGGTCGTGCCTGTCGACGGCCAGCAGGGCGGCGGCGGAATTGGCGCCAGCCGGGACCATCAGGAAACGAGCGCCAGCAAAGGCCGAGCGGAAAAGGTTGAGCTCGATGCGCATCGCGGCATCGCGTACGGTCTGCGTCAGGATTGCCAGCGTCATCTCGT
>NZ_VSZV01000311.1:38947-39864 GCF_008919455.1 Rhizobium sp. PEPV16 | reverse complement strand
TGTAGGGTTCGTATCGCCCAGTGTAGGCGGCAGATCGTTGAGGACTTCCTCCTTAAAATTCTCCTCGCTGATCGCCTCCGCCAGCACCCTCCCCATCTCCGATCTCGTAATCGTCCATGTCGCCTCGATATCCGCATATTTCGGTCCGAGGGCATCTTCATAAGGGATGTCGCCATTCTGGATGATCAGCCCCGCGATGCGCTGTGGGGTCCTGATCGCCAACCGGGCACCGATCGGCGAGCCGAAGTCGTGGAGGTAGAGGACAAACCGGTCGACATGCATCGCATCGACGAAGGCCTCCAGCCAGGCGGCATATCCATCGAAGCTGTAGTCGAAATCGTCAGGCGTGCCGCTGTAGCCCGCACCCGGGAAATCCGGCGCAATCAGGCGCCAACAGTCGGCAAGGCGCGGCATGAGATTGCGAAATTCATAGGATGAGCAGGGATATCCGTGCGGCAGCAATAGGACCGGAGCATCTTCCCGGCCGGCCTCACGGTAAAAGGTTTCGACGCCGGCAACAGTGATCCAGCGATGTCGGACAAGAATGGTCACGGGAACCTCCTCAGAACCGTTCTTCACTTTCGGTCTTCGTCATACTGCTTGGCGCCTTCCACCGGTCGCAGCCACGGCTCGCGGCGTTTGATCCAGAGTTCGTAACTCGGCACAAGCGGCGTCGGCGCCTCGGAGAGGATGCCAAGCTTGATTTCCGCCTCTTGATCATCGGCGGAAAACAGGCGCGAACCGCAACTTCTGCAGAAATGCCGGCCTTGGAACGCGGCGGCTTCCCCTGAATGTTCGAATTGGCCGGCGGGCCAGATGCCATAGAAGGTAAAGGCCGAACCGCTTTCCTGCCGACAGTCCGTACAATGACAGATCCCAACGCGTAAGGGTTCGCCTTGGACGGAAATACGCACCTG
>NZ_VSZV01000311.1:0-38932 GCF_008919455.1 Rhizobium sp. PEPV16 | reverse complement strand
ACTGCACAAGACAAGGCGGCCTTCGGCAGCCTGCTAGATCACAACGGTCTGATTGTCGCGCGCGGCGAAGGATTCGGGGAACGCGGTCTGTGCCTGCGCTTCCATCTGCGCCAGCTGTTCGTCCGTCCGGGAAGGGGCGTGATGGAAGAGCGCGAAGCGCTTGGCGCCTGCCATCTTCGCAAGCTCGGTGCCATGCTGCCAGGTCGAATGGCCGAAGCCCTTGAAACGCTGCATCTCGTCTTCATTGTAGGTGCAATCGTAGACGACGAGATCAGCGTTCTGCATCATCTCGAGCGCGACCGGATCGTAGGAGCCGGGAGTGTGTTCTATATCGTAGATAAGAGCGATCGAACGGCCCTGCCATTCAATGCGGTAACCAATCGCCCCACCTGGATGGTTCAGCATGAAAGTCTTGATCTCAATGCCCGGGCGCGGGTTCAGCACCTGACCGGCATGGAAATCGCTGAAATTCATCGTCGCCTGACAGATATCGGTCTTGACGGGAAACCAGGGCGGGCTGATGAACTGCTCGACCATTTCCCGGGTGCTCATCTTGCCATCTAGATGGCCGGACCAGATGTTGACGTTGATCGACGGATAATAGATTGCCTTGAAGAAAGGCAGGCCGATGATGTGATCATAATGGCAGTGGCTGAAAAACAGGTCGACGTCGCTGACGCTGTCGGCGAGCATCGAAAGCCCGGCCTCGCGCAGGCCGGAGCCTGCGTCGAAGATCATCCGATGTTCTCCGCAGCGAATCTCGATGCAGGAAGTGTTACCGCCGTAGCGATCGAACTCGGGGCCTGACACGGGAATACTGCCGCGGACGCCCCAAAATTTTACCTGAAACAGTTCTGTCGTCATCGTTCTTCAAACCGGCCTTCCCGCATCGCCATCGTAGTCATAGTTCGTCTCTATGCGAAGCAGCAGAATTCCACGGGTTTGTCTGTTCCCCTTTGTATTCTCCTAACCGCTAGCGGAAGAAGAAGTAGATTTTCCTAAGCAATCGGCTTTCGGCTCGGAAAGCAAGCCAGTATGGTTGGTTTTCGGTAAACACGCTGCTGAGGGTGGGGACATTTTCCCGTAAGTCATGCCTATTAGATGGTTGCGCGCGATTGAAAAAACAATTGCCGCCCTGGTGAGCCGAAAATCCAGTTTTAAAAGCAGCACGAAAGCCGGCGCCAAAGGGCCAGGCCCACAGCATGGGGCACGTTTATTGTGGTCAGTCCTGCCGACCCGACTTCTCCGCGTTCTCCGGGAAAATCCGCATCATATGAGAAAATTGGGGTTCCTATTCCGTGAATGTTTCCTTGATTGAAAATGCCAAAAGGCGATATATCCGACGATACAAGAAATATAAGAGAGTCGCTATGCTGCAGCCGGTTATCAACGAGACCATTGCCGAGAGCAGCTACAGGCGCATTCGGGCCGACATCATTTTTGGCAGGCTGGCTCCCGGACAAAAATTGAAGCTGGAAAGCCTGAAGGAGTCTTACGAGACCAGCATCAGCACACTTCGCGAAGTGCTGAACCGACTGTCCTCCGAGGGACTTGTCCTCGCCGAGGGGCAGAAAGGTTTCGAAGTGTCCCCGGTGTCCGTTTCAGACCTCAAGGAGACGGCGGCGCTGAGGCTTCTGCTGGAAACACATGCCCTGGAGCAGTCCTTCGTGCATGGCGACGTGGAGTGGGAAGCTCCCCTGGTATCGGCGCATTACAAATTGGCTCGGATGGAACAGGTGATGGCATCCGGCGACACCAGCAGGGCCGAGGACTGGAAGCGCTACGACTGGGAGTTTCACCAAGCGCTGATATCCGCCTGTGGATCGAAACTGCTGATGGAGACGCACTCGGTGATCTTCGACAGATATCTCAGGTATCAGATGGTTGCCTTGTCCTATCGAGGCGATGTCGCGGCCAATGAACACCAGCAGCTTTTGGATGCAGCATTGCGACGTGACGCAGAGACTGCCAAGCGGGTGCTCGTGCTGCATATCCAGGGCGGGGTCGAACATGCGCTGGCAAGAGGGACGCTGAAATAGAAATGATCCGGACGTTTCCCTTCGAGCTTTAAGTTTACCCAACACAGAATATGTTTCGGCAGAACCAGGAAAAGCCATGCTCAAGCAAGTCCACGACTCGGCTGAAACAGTAAGCGATGTCGTCTTCCGGCAGATCCGCGAGGATATCATATCGGGCACATTGCCGCCGGGGGCCAAGATCAAGCTGGAGCAGGCAAAGGAGCGCTACTCCATCGGGATTTCTTCGCTGCGCGAAATCCTGAGCCGCCTGACCACGGAGAACCTCGTCGTCGCCGAGGGGCAGCGTGGTTTCGAAGTCAGCCCGGCTTCGCGCCGAGAACTCCTCGAGCTCGCCGATCTCCGGATCGTTCTTGAGACGCATGCGATCGGTCTTGCCTTCGCTGCGGGAAATCTCGAATGGGAAGGGCGCATCGTCGCCGCCCATCACAGGCTGGCTGCCGCGGAACGCAAGCTTCTCGCGGGCGATGTCTCGCGGACCGTCGACTGGGTCCGATACGACTGGGAATTCCATCAGGCGATCGTCTCGGCCTGCAATTCAGCGACGCTGATGGCGACATTGTCGTCCGTCTTCGACCGCTTTCTCCGCTACCATATGCTGGCCGAGAGTTTTCGCGGCAAGCCCGTCGTCGATGACCACAAGCTTTTGTTCGAACTTTCCATCCGCCGTGACGTCGCTGGCGCGATCGACGTCGTCAGACGGCACGTTCAAAGCGGCGTCGAACATGTGCTGAAGAGCGGCCGGATTCTCTAAACCAGGAGCTCAAAAGGCGTCTTTCGGAATTCCCTCCGGTCGCATCTGTTTCTTCAGGGCGGCGATCCGGAATATTGCGTTCGGCGCGCCGTAGCCGCGGTAGCCGCGGCGCTCGACGATCTCGAAAAAGAAACCCTCTCCATACGTTCCGCTATAGAGCTGGAAATATTCACCATGCTCGTCGCGGTCATAGAGGATGTTCTCCGCCTTCAGCCTCTCGGTCAATGCAGGATCGAGGCCGAAGCGTGCTTCGACGTCGTCATAGTAGTTCGGCGAAATGTGCAGTGATCTGAATCCGCAAGCACGAAGGCTTTCGGCGGTTGCAAAGATGTCGTCGGTCAAAAACGCCAGATGCTGTATGCCGGCCCCGAATTTCTCGGCAATGAAATGTCCCGCCAGAGTGCGGCGATTCTCGGCGCCGTTCATGGTAATGCGCAGCGCCCCGGTGTCGTTCTCGACGACTTGACTGCGCACCACCCCGGCTGGATCGATGATATCGACCATCGGGGTCTTCCGCGTCTCGAAAATGGACGTGTAGAACAGAAGCCAGGTGAGCATTTCATCGTAGCCGACCGTCTGGGCGACGTGATCGATGCGCAAAAGGCCTGCAGACGGCGCGTCGCTGTCATCGGTGACCGGCTGAAAGTCGATTTCGGAGAAGCGACCCAATGCGCTCTTGTCATCGATGAGATAGACAATCCCGCCGCCCACGCCCCGAATGGCGGGCAGCTCAAGCTCACCGTCTGCGACAGGCTGGGTGAATGGCTCGGCATCCAAGGCGAGCGCGCGCTCATAGGCCTTGGCCGCATCGTCGACGATCACGGCCATGGCATAGGCAAAAGTACCGTGAACGGCGTAGGCCGCGTTCGCGAATCCTGCCTGATCGACATTGACGAGGATGCGGATCTCGCCTTGCTCGAAAAGCGAGACCTTCTTCGTGCGGTGGATTGCCGTCCTTTTGAATCCGAGGGTGCGCAGCAATGCAACCAGCTCGACTTCATCCTGTTCGTCCGTGGCGAACTCGACGAAGCCGACGCCCTTGACGGAAGGCCTTTCCGGCATCGCCGCTCCAGTCATGCTGCCGATGCCGAGATGGCGTCGTACTTGGTCGCCGAGATAGAGCAGCGAGCGGTGGCCATCGGCTGCAATCGCACGCGACAAACCGCCTCGAAACTGGTCGTTGAAGATCTCCAGGGAGAAATAGCCGTCATAACCTGTCGCCGCAACGGCTTCGGTGAACGCCGTGACGGGAAGATCGCCTTCACCCGGCATGTTTCGGAAGTGACGGCTCCAGTAGAGCAAGTCCATGTCGATATCAGGGGCATCGGCAAGCTGGACGATGAAGATCTTCTCTTTGGGAATCGAGCGGATCGAATTGACGTCGATCTTGCGCGACAAAGTGTGAAAGCTGTCGAGGATAAGACCGACATTCGGATGATCGGCGCGACGGACGATCTCCCAAGCGTCGCGGTGGTCGCTGATATGGCGGCCCCAGGCAAGCGCCTCGTAGCCCACCCTCAGTCCACGCTTGGCGGCACGCTCGCCAAGTTCATGAAAGTCCGCCGCCGCCCGGTCGATACCGCCGATGGCGGCCGGCGAGACGTTGGAGCAGACGAGCACCAGATCCGTTCCAAGCTGCTGCATCACGTCGAACTTCCGTTCCGCGCGGTCAAACGTGCGGCTTCGCAGCGGCTCGGGCATGCCTTCGAAATCGCGAAATGGCTGAAACAGGGTGATCTCCAGGCCATGGTCGCGGACGAGTTTTCCGACATCAGCCGGGCTTCCGTCGAAGGCGAGGAAGTCATTTTCAAAGATCTCGACGCCGTCGAAGCCCGCTCGGGCGATCGCCTCGAGCTTCTCCGGAAGTTCGCCGCTGATCGTTACAGTCGCAATCGAGGTCCTCATGGCAAAGCCCTTTCGGTATCCGTGCGAGATTGAACGAGCGCCGAGCACCACGGTGCGTCTCGTGAAACCGCTCGCTACTATTATGGCAAATGTCTTGAGGAATTCAAATAGCGTGGTTTATTATAAATTCTCATATGATTTCGAAAAACTCTGTTGATTTGAGCGCTCGTCTCTGGCAATCATTCCTCACACAGTCAAAAGGTGAGGTGGCTGTCCGGTCGAGTGACCGCCAAAGGAGGAGGAATCACATGTTCAAATCTATGCTGACGCGCCGAAACGCGATGCTTGGAGCCGCGGCCCTGGTGGCCGCCGTCACCCTGGCGCAACCGGCCGCCGCCATCACGCCTGATGAAATCAAGGCTCGCGGCAAGATCATCGTCGGAATTCAGGGTGACAACCCGCCTTGGGGCTTTGTGACCAGCGGCGGCAAACAGGACGGCCTCGACGCCGACATCGCAACGCTGTTTGCCAAGGAACTGGGTGTTTCGGTCGAGTTTGTGCCGCTTGAAGTCAACAACCGCATTCCCGCGCTGACGGCCGGCCGCGTCGACGTTCTGTTCGCAACGATGGCAATGCTGCCGGATCGTGCAAAGGCCGTGCAGTTCAGCAAGCCCTATGTTGCCAATGCCATCGTTCTGATTGGTCCGAAATCGGCTGAGATCAAGACGAATGCCGACATGGCCAAGTTCACGGTCGGCGTCGCCAAGGGTGCGGCCCAGGACACGCAGGTCACCAAGAACGCACCGCCGAGCACGACCATCCGGCGCTATGATGGAGACGCCGCGAGCGTCCAGGCCCTGGTGTCTGGCCAGGTCGAGACGCTTGGCGGCAACATCTTCTACATGGACCGGGTGGAGAAGGCCCGTCCGGGCGAATTCGAAAACAAGCTTGAATTCCAGAAGCTCTACAACGGTGCTTGCACGCGTCTCGGCGAAAAAGAAATCAATGCGGCGCTCAACACCTTCATCGATAAGATCAAGGCCAACGGCGAACTCAAGGCGGTCTACGACAAGTGGATGAAGGTTCCGGTCCCGGAATTCCCGGAAACGCTGGAAGGAATTCCGTTCGCGGCGAACTGAGCAAACGGCAAAGCCGGACGAGGCCCGGCTTTCCGGCTGATATAGGGCCGGCCAACCGCTCTTCCGTCATGCTCGGGCTCGTCCCGAGCATCCACGGCGGCGGATCCCCGGCAGAAAGCCGAGGATGACGTCCTCATAGAGGCAAACCTCACGAGACAAGGCCGGGCATGCGATGCCCGGCAACGCAACCGCCATGCCTAAGGCTCTGCCCGCATCCAGGAGCACGATCATGAACAAACCAATTTTCGTGCTCAACGGGCCGAACCTCAATCTTCTCGGTCAGCGCGAGCCGGCGATCTATGGAACCACGACGCTGGCCGACATCAGGAAACGGTGCCTCACCAAGGCAAAGTCTTTGGGATTCGACGTCGAGTTTCGGCAGACCAATTTCGAGGGCGAACTGGTCGAGAGCGTGCACCGGGCCCGGACCGACGCCTGTGGCATCATCATCAATCCTGCCGGCTATACGTTCACATCGATCGCTCTTCTCGATGCGTTGAAAATGTTCGACCCGCCGAAGATCGAGCTGCATATTTCGAATGTTCATGCGCGCGAAAGCATCTACCACAATTCGCTGATCGCGCGCGTTGCGACAGCCATTATGATCGGCTTTGGAGCGGATGGCTACGAACTCGCTATCCAGGCGATGGCTGGAATGGTCAAGCGCGACTGAACTTTCAGGAAGACGGACCAGAAGGATCGCCATGAATTATAAGTTGGATTTCACCCCGGTCATAGATGGCCTGCCGAGCCTTCTGCTCGGCTGCCTCGGGACGTTCTTGCTTGCCATTTGTGGGATGCTGCTGGCAATCATCATCGGAATTGGCGGGGTTGCGCTCCGCGACTCCGCGCTGAAGCCGGCGCGATGGCTGGTCATCGCCTTCGTCGAATTGATCCGCAACACGCCGTTTCTGGTGCAGATCTTCTTCATCTATTTTGCGCTTCCGCTCACGGGCGTCAGGCTGGATCCGACGCCGACGGCGATTATCGCGCTCGGCATCAACGGTGGTGCCTACGCAATCGAGATCATTCGCGGCGGCGTCCAGTCGATTCCGAAAGGGCAGATGGAAGCGGGTCTGGCCCTTGGTCTGCACAAGGCTCAGGTTTTCCGGCTGATCATCCTCAAGCCGGCATTGCGGGCGATCTATCCGTCTTTGACCAGCCAGTTCGTCCTGCTGACGCTGACCACCAGCATTGCATCGGCGATTTCGGCCTACGAGCTGACGTCCGTTTCGCAGCGCATCGAGTCTGAGAGCTTCCGGAGCTTCGAGGTCTACTTCACCGTCACGGTTTTCTATTTCGTGATCTCCTGGCTGATGATGCGCATCTTCGCGCTGTTTTCGGCGCGCTACTTCAAATATCCGGTCAAGTAGGAGGAATTCCATGGGTCACGAAGAATTCGTCTTCCTCCTGATCGGCCTGAAATGGACCGTGCTCCTGTCCGCCGTTGGCTTTGTCTGCGGCGGCATTGCAGGGCTCGGTGTCGCCCTTGCCCGTGCCTCGGGCATACCGCTGCTGGAACGCGTCACGGCCGGCTACATCGCCGTCTTCCAGGGAACCCCGCTGCTGATGCAGCTTTTCGTCGTCTATTACGGATTGGCGCTGGTGGGGCTGATGCTCGATGCCTGGGTGGCCGTTGCCATCGGCCTGACCCTGCACGCCAGTGCATATCTCGGCGAGATCTGGCGCGGGTCGATCGAAGCGGTCCCGCGCGGCCAGACGGAAGCGGCAAAGGCTCTCAGCCTCAGATACGTGTCACGGATGAAGGATGTCATCCTGCCGCAGGCGCTGCGCATCTCGCTGCCTGCCACGATCGGCTTCCTCGTGCAGTTGATCAAAGGCACCTCGCTTGCATCGATCGTCGGCTTCACCGAGCTGACGCGGGCCGGCAACATCATCTCCAACCAGATCTTCCAACCGCTGACGGTCTTCGGCATCGTCGGCATTCTCTATTTCCTGATGTGCTGCCCACTGACGATTCTTGGCGCTCGCCTCGAACGAAAGTTTGCCGCCTCCGCGCGCTGATCCGCATCCCTCGTCTTCGATGCGGTCCAGCCCGCCAATGTGGAGTTCTACCGATGACCAGCCCCAGTCCTGCTCAAGGCGCGGAAACCATGATCACCATGGAACGGGTGGAGAAGTGGTATGGCGCTTTTCAAGCCCTGCACGACATCAACATATCGGTTCGCAGTGGCGAGAGGATCGTCTTGTGCGGGCCTTCCGGCAGCGGCAAGTCGACGCTCATTCGCTGCATCAACCACCTCGAGACCTACGAGAAAGGGGAAATCCGCGTCGGCGGAATTCTTCTCGGCAATCAGGCCAAGACCATCGATGCGATCCGTCGCGAGGTCGGCATGGTCTTCCAGCAGTTCAATCTGTTTCCGCATCTGACCGTGCTGCAGAACTGCATGCTGGCGCCGATGAAGGCAGTCGGTGTCAGTAGGGCGGAGGCCGAGGAACGGGCACGCGGGCTGCTCGAGCGGGTCAAGATCCTGGAGCAGGCCGACAAATATCCGGTGCAGCTATCGGGTGGCCAGCAGCAGCGCGTGGCCATTGCCCGCGCGCTTTGCATGCGGCCGAAAGTGATGCTGTTCGATGAGCCGACGTCGGCGCTTGATCCGGAGATGGTCAAGGAGGTGCTGGATACGATGATCGCGCTGGCCGATGAGGGCATGACGATGATCTGCGTCACGCACGAGATGGGCTTTGCCCGCCAGGTCGCCGATCGCGTGATCTTCATGGCCAGCGGCGCGATCGTCGAGGAAGCCCCGCCCGCCGAGTTCTTCACAAACCCACAGCATGAGCGAACCAGGAAATTCCTCGGAGAAATCCTGCGGAAGTAAGGGTCTCAAGGTCGATGCGTCTGGCAAATTATGGGAGCCGGCAATGAAGCCGCTGGAGATTGCAGTCATGGGAGCCGGCCTCATCGGCAGGCGCCACGCCGAGCGCATCATGTCCGAGCCGGGAACCGTTCTCTCGGCGGTGATCGATCCTTCCGCCGCCGGTCGCGACTTTGCCGAGAATGTCGGCGCTCGATGGTACCGGAACTTCTTAGACATCCGCGTCGAGGACAGGCCTGACGGCGTCATCGTGGCAACACCGAACCAGCTTCACGTCGAGAACGGAATGGAGATCATCGCTGCCGGCATCCCTGTCCTGATCGAGAAACCGATCGCCGATGATGTCGATGCTGCCGTAGCACTGGTTGCCGCCGGCGAGAAGGCAGGCATACCGCTGCTGGTCGGCCATCACAGGCGCCACAATCCGATGATCCAGGCGGTCAAACAGATCGTCGACGGCGGAAGGCTTGGCCGCATCGTCACGGTGCACGGCACGTTCTGGGTGGCCAAGCCCGACGACTATTTCGATATCCCCTGGCGGCGTGAAGCGGGCGCCGGCCCGGTTCTCGTCAACCTGATTCACGATGTCGATCTCTTCCGATATTTCTTCGGTGAGGTCAAAGCCGTCCATGCGATTGAATCGCACGCCGTACGGAACCATGCCGTCGAGGATACGGCCGTCGTCACGCTGCGTTTCGCAAGCGGGGTGCTTGCCACCCTCAACGGCAGTGATGCCGTGGCCGCGCCCTGGAGCTGGGAGACGACAACCGGGGAGAACCCCGCTTTTCCCCGTTACGATCAATTCTGCTACCAGATCGGCGGCACCAAGGGGTCGCTCGGAATTCCCGATTTGACGCTTTGGACAAGTGCTTCGAGGCCCGACTGGCTTGAGCAGCTTGCCCAAGAGCGCGTGCCTTACGCAGCAGCCGATCCCCTTTGCGTTCAGCTCAGACATTTTTGCGAGGTCATTCGTGGCGATGCCACGCCTCTGGTGAGTGGCCGGGAGGGCCTCGCCACGCTCAGGGTCGTCGAGGCGATCAAGAGATCGGCGCGCTCGGGACAGATGATCCACCTCGTTGACGCCGGCGCCTCCTCCGATCCCGAGAAAGTCTGACCACATGATCACCGGGACGACCAAACTCATCGCGCACCTCGGCTATCCGACGGAGTCCTTCAAGGCGCCGCTGATCTACAATCCTTACTTTCAGAAGAACGGAATTGATGCCGTCGTCGTGCCGATGGGCTGCAGGCCGGAGGACTATCCGGCGTTTCTGAAGCTTCTGTTCCGGTTGTCCAATATCCACGGTGCTCTGATCACCATGCCGCACAAGATTTCGACGATGGCGCTGCTCGACGAAACGTCGACCAGTGCGAAAGTCGCCGGCTCGTGCAATGCAGTGCGTCTCGGTTCGGACGGCAGGCTGATCGGTGACATGTTCGATGGCGAGGGCTTCGTTCGCGGCGTGTTGCGCAAGGGTAAAAAGGTTGAAGGAGCCCATGCGCTCATAGCGGGCGCCGGCGGCGTCGGCTCGGCGATCGCGGCATCCTTGGCACAGGCGGGCGTGGAGCATCTCGCCATCTTCGACGCCAATGAGACGACCGCGACCGCGCTGCTGGACAGGCTGAAGAAATATTATCCGCAGCTTCAAGTCACGGTCGGCTCCGCCGATCCTGAAGGATTCGACATCGTCGTCAATGCGACACCTCTCGGCATGCGACGGGGTGATCCGCTGCCGATCGATATCGACCGCATCTCGCCATCGACCTTCGTCGGTGAAGTCGTGATGACGAAGGAGATAACCCCTTTTCTCGAAGCCGTGCGGGCGCGCGGCTGTGCATTTCAGGTTGGGACGGACATGTTGTTCGAACAAATCCCCGCCTATCTCGAATTCTTCGAATTCCCGACGACGACGGCCGACAATCTGCGGGCAATCGCCAAACTCGGATGATGCGTATTCAGAGCATGATGCCGAAAGGTGTGAGCGGTTTTCGGACGACATCATGTTTCTAGAGCGAGGCGGTGATGCCGCCGTCGACCGTCAGCATATGGCCGTTGACGAAGGAGGAGGCATCCGAGGCGAGGAAGACGGCGGCGCCGACGAGCTCCTTGACCTCGCCCCAGCGGCCGGCCGGCGTGCGGGTCTCCAGCCAGCCGGAAAACTTGGGATCGTCGACCAGCGCCTGGTTGAGCGGCGTGCGGAAATAGCCAGGCGCGATCGCATTGACCTGCAGGCCGTATTTCGCCCAGTCGGTCGCCATGCCGCGCGTCAGGTTCTTCACCGCGCCCTTGGTCGCGGTATAGGGCGCGATGCCGGGACGGGCGAGTTCGGCCTGGACGGAGGCGATGTTGATGATCTTGCCGCGGCCGCGCGATATCATCGCCTGGGCGACCGGCTGGCTGACATAGAACAGGCTGGAGACGTTGGTCTTGAAGATCTCGTCCCATTTGTCGACCGGGAAGTTCTCCAGCGGTGCGCGGAACTGCATGCCGGCATTGTTGACGAGGATGTCGATCGGGCCGATCTCCGCTTCGATATAGGCGATGGCGGTGCGGCTGGCCTCCGCATCGGTGACATCGAAGGCGGCACTGACGGCATGGCGATGGCCGCGACGGATATCCTCGGCGGCGGCCTCCGCCTTCTGCGCGTTGCGGCCGTTGATGATGATCGAAGCGCCATGCTCGGCAAGCCCGACCGCCAATGCGCGGCCGATGCCTTGGCTGGAGCCGGTGACGAGGGCGCGGCGGCCGGAGAGATCGAAGAGGGGAAAGGTCACGAGGCAGCTCCGTTGAGGGGAAGAAAAGAGCCGAGGTCACGCTCGTCTTGATAAGTATAGCACCTGGTGCTACATAAACCTATGGTCGGCGCATATACAAGACGGGTTGGTTTACCAAGGCGGCGCGCAAAGCGCATATATCGGATTCGGAATTGCGCGAAGCTATCAGGCAGGTAGCGGAAGGCAAGGCCGACGATCTGGGCGGCGGTGTCTTCAAGAAGCGTCTGAAAGACAACCGTCATCGTTCGATCGTCCTGGCGAATGCCGGACGGTTTTGGGTGTTCGCCTATCTTTTCGCCAAGAAGGATCGCGCGAATATCGACGACGCGGAGCTAAGTGGCTTTCAAGGCGCTTGCTGCTTTGTACCGCAAGAAAACAGCATCCGATATCGAAACCGAACTTCGAGCCGGCGCGCTTGTGGAGGTAGATGATGAAGACGAAGCGTAAATTCAAAAGCGATGCTTTCGAAGCGATCCACACTTCAGTCGAGGCCATGTACAACGCCGGCACAATCGACAAGGAAACGATGCGCTCCTTCGACGAAAGTTGCCTCGTTTCGCCCGGCGTTCTCGATCCTGAAGAGATCAAGGCACTGCGGGAAAGCAATCACGTCAGCCAGCCGGTTTTCGCCCGATATCTGAATACCAGCGAATCCACCGTGCAGAAGTGGGAAAGCGGTGCCAAGCGGCCGAGCGGAATCGCGCTGAAGCTGCTCTCGATCGTGCAGAAGCACGGGCTTCAGGTTCTGAGCTAGAGCATGATGCCGAAAAGTGTGAGCGGTGTTAAGGCGATCCAAGCCGCCTGATATTCCCCGTCAGCTCCTTCGCCAGTCGCAGGCTGGCGGCGGTTGCCATCGTCATTTGCGGCAGCAGCAGCCATTCGAGCGTCCAGGCAGCGCCCGAGCGTTCCTGTTCGTGGACGAGGGACTGGTGGATGCCCGATAAAACAGTGGCGTTGAAGCGGGCAAGCGAGACCAAGACCTCGGCGGAAACGGGGTTCTGCTTGTGCGCCATGGCCGACGAGGTGCCGCCGCCTGAGATTTCGATCTCGTCGCCGGCCTGGGCAAGCAGCGCGATATCCTGCCCCATCTTGCCGAGACTGCCTGAAATCGACGCGAACAGGCCGGCGATATCGGCGATCGGCAGACGCCCGCTTTGCCATTGCGGTGCATCGGTGAGGCCGAGTTCCTGGGCGAGCGAGGCCCGGATGGCCGCGGCCTGCGAACCGAGCTTGTCGAGCGTGCCGGCCGCGCCCCCGAACTGAACGGGAAAACCCTGCTCGGTCAGGCGGTCGCGATAGGTCGCCAGCGGCTCCCGCCACGCACGGAGGCGGTCGGAGACGGTGATCGGGATCGCCGCCTGCATGCGGGTGTGGCCCATCAGCTGGTTCCGGCCGAACTGGCCGTTGAGCGCATCGAGCCCAGCGGCGATGGTGGAAAGCCGGCCGGCAAACAGGAAGACGACGGCCTTCAGGCGGATCATCAGGCTGGTATCGATGACATCCTGGCTGGTCGCGCCGAGATGAAGGCTTTTTGCCGCTTCCTCGCCGACACTAGCGCGCAGCTGCTTGATGAGATCGGGAACGACGACGCCGTCCCTTGCCGTTGCCGATCGAAGACTGGAGACCTCGGGTGAGAAGGCGGCGCAGGTGTCGGTGATGCGCCTTGCCGCTTCGGCAGGAATGAGGCCGTGAGCGGCTTCAGCCTTGGCGAGCGCGGCCTCGAAGGAAAGCATGGCCCGGATATCCGCCTCGGCGCAGAAATAGGGCGCGATTTCGTCGTCGCCGAGCAGGCCGGAGAGGAAAGGATGGTCGAAGGGCGATGCGGTCATGATCGTCTCGGTTCATGGTTGTGGCCCTCATCCGGCTGCCGCCGCCCTCTCCCCGCTGAAGGGGCTCGAGGCGGCGTCCGCGCTTCATGGGCGGGTGATCTCGTACGGCACATCCCCTGGCGGACGCTACCCCGCACATCATCGCCCCAGCAAGCCGATCGCGACGCCGGCCTTCAGATATCGAGAAACACCGTTTCCTTAGGACCCTGCAGATGGATGTCGAAATGACAGGTCGCGCCGTCGCGGGTGGCGACCATCGTTGCGACGCGCTCGCGATGTTCGATGCGGGAAAGCAGCGGGTCGGCGGCGTTGGCTTCCGTCTCCTCGGGGAAATACATGCGCGTGTGCAGGCCGATATTGATGCCGCGGGCGACGATCCAGAAGGTGATGTGTGGGGCTTGTCTGCGGCCGTCCTTGAAGGGGACACGGCCGGGCTTGACCGTCTCGAAGCTGTAGACGCCGTCCTCGGCGCGGGTCGGGCAGCGGCCCCAGCCAGTGAAATTGGGATCGGCAGCACCGCGCATTTCCGACGGGCTGTTGTAGAGCCCGGCGCTGTCTGCCTGCCAGATCTCGATGACCGCATCGCGCACCAATGCGCCGGCGCCGTCGAAGATCCGGCCGGTGACGGTGATGCGTTCGCCGAGCGTCTTGTCGTTGACCATCGCGATGCCGAGATCGGTGTCGTAGACACCCGAGATGTCGCAGAAATTCGGCGTCAGGCCGATATGCACATAGGGACCTGCCGTCTGCGACGGGGTTTCCTTGAGGTAGCCGAGCTGCTGCATGGTCAGTTGCCCTCCGGTCTGTTTTCGAACATCGTCGAGCGGCGGCCGCGCAGCACGATATCGAATTTATAGGCACGTGAATCCATCGGGATGGTGTTGCCCCAGTCGAGCGGCGCGATCAGCTGCTCGATCGCCGCCTTGTCGGGGATGGTGCCGACGATCGGACATTTCCAGATCATCGGATCGCCTTCGAAGTACATCTGGGTGATCAGGCGCTGGGCAAAGCCATGGCCGAAGATCGAGAAATGGATATGGGCGGGACGCCAATCGTTGATGCCGTTCGGCCAGGGATAGGCGCCGGGACGGACGGTGCGGAAATGGTAGCGGCCTTCGTCGTCAGTGATGGCGCGGCCGCAGCCGCCGAAATTCGGGTCGATCGCGGCGAGATAGGTTTCCTTTTTGTGGCGATAGCGGCCGCCGGCATTGGCCTGCCAGAACTCGACCAAGGCGCCGGCAACCGGCCTGGCGCGCTCGTCGAGCACGCGGCCATGGACGATGATGCGCTCGCCAATCGCGCTTTCGCCGGGCTGCGCGTAGTTCAGGATCAGGTCGTTGTCGAGTTCGCCGATCATCGAATGGCCGAAGACCGGGCCGGTGGTCTCGGAAATCGTGCCGTCGAGCGAGAGCAGCGCGCGCTGCGGCGCGCGCAGGACGGAGGTCTTGTAGCCAGGCGTCAGCGCCGGCGCATGCCAGGCGCGGTCGCGGGCGAAGAAGCCGCTGGTCTCGGGCTTGCGGTTCGGTCGTTCGGACATGTTCCTCCCCTCAGGCCGCCTTTTCGGCGTCCATCTGTTCAAAGGCCTGCTTTGCGATCTTGATCGCGTGATTGGCCGCGGGAACGCCGGCATAGATCGCCACATGCAGCAGCGCCTCGCAGATATCCTCGCGGGTCGCCCCCGTATTGGCGGTGGCGCGCACATGCATGGCAACCTCGTCGTCCTGGCCAAGCGCGGCAAGCAGAGCGATCGTGATGATCGAGCGCTCGCGCTTCGTCAGTGCAGGGCGCGACCAGACATGGCCCCAGGCGGCCTCGGTGATCAGTTCCTGGAAGGGCCGGTCGAACTCCGTCGCAGCAGTGGCGGCGCGGTCGACATGGGCGTCGCCGAGCACGGCGCGGCGGGTCGCCATGCCCTGGCGATAGCGCTCGGAAGGGGACGCGGTTTCATTCATGGGCTGACTTCTCCAGGCGGAATGGATGTGAGGAAGGCGCGGATGATCGCCGTCAGCGCCTCCGGCTGTTCGACGCAGGGAATGTGCGCGCAATCAGGGATGATCTCGTAACGGGCGCCTGAGATCAGCCGCGCGGTCGAAAGCACGAGATCGGGCGGCGTCGAGCCATCCTGATCGCCGACGATGCAGATCGTCGGGACAGCGATCGTCTTTGCAACCTCGGTGAAATCGGCGTCGCGGATAGCGGCGCAGGCGGCGACATAACCCTCGACAGGCTGGCGCGTCAGCATGTTGCAATAGCCGGCATAGGCGGTGCTCTCGGGCCGGCGGAAGGCGGGCGTGAACCAGCGCTCCATGATGGCGTCGACGATGCTGGCGATGCCGCTTTTCTCGACGGCGGCGATGCGGGCGTTCCAGCTCTCCGCCGTGCCGATCTTGTGGGCGGTGTCGCAGAGGATGAGCGCGCGGACCAGATCCGGCCGGCGGTGATAGAGCGACTGGGCGATCAGGCCGCCGACGGAGAGGCCGCAGATGACGGCATCCTTGACCGACAGCAGATCGAGAAGGCCGGCGAGATCCGTCGCATGGTCCTCGATCGATGAGGGGAGCTGACCGACATCGGAAAGGCCGTGGCCACGCTTGTCGTAAAGCACGATGGCGAATTCGCCGGCAAGCCGCACCACGACGTCGCGCCAGATGCGAAAATCCGTGCCCAGCGAGTTGGCGAAGACGATCACCGGCCTGTCGGCAGGGGCACCAATGATCTGATAATGGATCGTCACGTCGTTTATGCGGGCGAATTGCACGTCACTCTCCTCCTGAATGGTGAAATTGACTGGTTGATCCGGTTAAGTAAAATGATATTTATTGGCGTTTCGATAACCCAGGAGTTATGCGATGATCGACAGCCGGGTCAAGTTCCGCCATCTGCAAACCTTTGTCGAGGTGGCGCGGCAGAAGAGCGTCATGAAGGCCGCCGAATTGCTGCATGTCAGCCAGCCGGCAGTCACCAAGACGATCCGCGAACTGGAACAAGTCCTGGGTGTCGATGTTTTCGAGCGCGATGGCCGCGGCATCAAGATCACCCGCTACGGCGAGGTCTTCCTGCGTCACGCAGGCGCGGCGCTGACGGCGCTGCGCCAGGGCCTCGATTCCGTCTCGCAGGAGCAGTTCGCCGATGCGCCGCCGATCCGGATCGGCGCGCTGCCGACGGTGTCATCGCGCATCATGCCGCGCGCGATGGAACTTTTCCTCAAGGAAAAGACCTGGAGCCGGGTGAAGATCGTCACCGGCGAGAACGCCGTGCTCTTGGAGCAGCTTCACGTCGGTGATCTCGATCTCGTCGTCGGACGTCTGGCCGGTGCCGAGAAGATGGCGGGCTTTTCCTTCGAGCATCTTTATTCCGAGCAGGTGGTGTTTGCCGTGCGCGCCGGCCATCCGCTGCTCGACGGCCGGCAATCGCTGTTTGCCGGCTTCGGCAACTACACGGTCCTGATGCCGACACGGGGTTCGATCATCCGGCCGGTGGTTGAAAATTTCCTCATCGCCAACGGCGTTTCCAGCCTGCCGACCCAGATCGAGACAGTGTCGGATTCCTTCGGCCGCGCTTTCCTCAGGGCAAGCGATGCGATCTGGATCATTTCCAACGGCGTCGTGGCCGGCGATGTGGCCGACGGGCGGCTGGCGCTTCTGCCAGTCGATACCGGCGAGACCAAGGGGCCGGTCGGATTGACGATGCGCGCCGATGCTGTGCCGACGCTGCCGCAATCGATCCTGATGCAGACGATCCGAGAGGCGGCAGGCGAGGCGGCCCTTTAAATTTGCTTGATGCATGCCCAGATTTGGACTATGTCTAATTCAAGACAGGAGGCTTTCATGCAGCATGCGCGACGAGAGCAACCAGAAGGCCAGCGGCCACAGCGGCTGGAAACGGAGCGGTTTGCTCCGGCCAACCGCAAGAGGCTGAGCGCCCCGGCCCTCCGAACCTTTCTGGCGATCGCCGATCTCTGGGGGCTGAGCGAGGAGCAGCGTCTGCTCATGCTCGGTTATCCCTCTCGGTCGACCTACCACAATTGGGCCAAACAGGCGCGCGAGCACGGTGCTTTCACGCTCGATGTCGATACGCTGACCCGCATCTCGGCCGTGCTCGGCATCCACCAGGCGCTCGGCGTGCTGTTTTCCGATGAACGCGCCGGCGTCGCCTGGCTGCGCACACCGCATCAGGCGCCGGTTTTCGGCGGCCATCCGCCGCTTGATATCGTGACGAACGGGACCCAGGACGGGTTGATGACCGTCCGCCGGTTTCTCGATGGCGGCCGAGGTGGTCTTTACATGCAGCCAAATATACTCGACGAAGCCTTCACGCCTTACGAAGATGCGGACATCGTCTTCCGGTGAGGGATCGATTTGCCCCGGCGCCGCGTCCGTCGTACCGGCTGATCCCGTCGCAATTTCCGCCAATCGGGCTTTTCGAGACGGTGACGCGGGCGGCCGATCTCGAAGCCGTGATGGAGCTCGTCGGCTGGACCAACGACCGTCTCGTCGCCGACCGCATCCAACGGCTCCCCGAGGACCAATGGGTTTACGGCGTTGCCAATGCCAGCATCGTCATGGCGGCCTTCCTGCATGTCGCGCCGGGAGGAATGCGCTTCAACGGCCGCGATCTCGGCGCCTGGTACGCAGCCGACGATCTCAAGACGGCCGCCGCCGAGGTTGGCCATCATCTCCGACGCGAGGCCGTCGCGCGCGGGGTCGCGACGATGGAGCGCACCTATCGAAGCTATTCAGCCAATCTGATTGGCGATTACCTCGACATTCGCGGAGAACAGACGCTGCGGCCCGATGTCTATGACGGCACCAGCTATGCGGCGTCGCAGTTGCTGGGAGAAGAGGTGCGCTCGAGTGGCGGCGCCGGTATCCTCTATGACAGTGTCCGGCTGAGAAGCGGAGTGGCGATCGTCGCCCACCGGCCGCGCAACATTCGGGACGTGGTGCAGGCCGACCACTTCGAAATCACCGTTTCCGCCGCCGACCGACGCATCGATGTCAGGAAGCTTGCAGCCTGAGGGCGGCGCCGGCGGGCTGCCGACACCGGAGATATCGTGATGCTCAATCCGGCAGTCGTTCGGCCCATGCCTTCGCCGCCTTCGCCATCGTGGAAAGGTGATCGGCACTGGAGAAACCGGAGATGGTCTTGCGCGGCTTGAGATCGTGGTCGCCGTCCTCGAGCCAGAGGATCTCGATCTTGTCGGACAGATCATAGCCCGGCACCTCGTCCCGTGTGCCGAATTCGTCGCGCGTTCCCTGGCAGATCAGCGCGGGCGTCGTAAGCCCCGTGAGATGGCCGGTGCGCAGCTTCCCAGGCTGGCCGGGCGGATGGAAGGGATAGCCGAGGCAGAGCAGGCCGGCGATCTTTCCCCGACGATGGAGATCGTCGGCGACCATGCTGGCGACCCGGCCGCCCATCGACTTGCCGCCGATGATCAAAGGGCCGCTGGCGCCCAGTTCGGCAATCGCCGCCTCGTATTCGGGATTGAGCGTTTCGGCGCGCGGCGGCGGTTTACGACCGTCGGAGGTGCGGCGGGCGGCCATATAGGCGAATTCGAAACGAGCGACGCGGAAGCCAACGTTGGCGAGCGCATTTGCCGCTGCTGTCATCGACGCCGAATCCATCGGCGCGCCGGCGCCATGCGCAAGAAGGATCGTGAAGCGCGCATCCTGGGGGCCCTGCAGCAGAAACCTGTCAAGCATCGGTAATCCTCCGTCCCATCGCCGGAACTATGTCGACGGCCGTGACTTCTTTCTGGAAAGGAGACTGACAATGTCGACGAATGATCAAAACGTAAAGCCCGAGCAGCGGCGACCCAAGGATGTCGGCGCCGTTCCTGAAAAGCCGGAGCCCGCCGACGCGGAATCGATGGCGCCGCCGGTGGTGCAGCCGGCTGGGGTCAGGGACAAAAGCGAACGACCCGTGGTCAATCCGATCACCGGGGTCGCCTCCTGATCGACTACGGTCGATTATCGTGTGGAACCGCAAAACGGCCTCTTGAAACACCGGCGGAAAGGGTCCATATACCCGTCCTGCCTGAAAAATGGATGCGCGCGGTATCGACGTCGTCGAACTGTTCGTTGTCCGACAGGATAAGGGCGCTCCCCGCAAGGGTCGAGCGCCCTTTTTGCTTTACAGCCCTTGCGCATATCGCCGCTTTCGGCTTGTCGTTTGATGGCGGAAGGGATTCCAGCGGCGCAGAAACGAGGCCTCGCGAGACTGCATCATGTCGCAGAGCTCTTTCATGCGAATGTTGTTCATAGTCATTCCACATAGACGGGACCGCTCGCCAGCTCGGGGATTTTATCAGGCCGCTTTCTTTCGACGTTTCATGTCGGCTTCGACGCTCTTCTTGACGGCATCCATGATGTTGATGACGTTCTAAAAGCTTTGCGGCGTCGTCGTTTTTGCCCCTGGCCGCCTTGGACGATTTGGAGCCTTCTTCTTGGTAGCTAACGTCGAGCTGGGTGTAAAATAAACTGATCACCATGTAGCGGTGCGTCGCGATCGAGGACAGGGGATAGTCTCTGATGGATTGACGGGCCGGCCGGCGTTAGACAAAACGCGTCAGCAGGAGTTTATCGATGCGTGTTGCCGCCATCCTTTTCATAGCCGTCTGCCTGTTTCTGGCCGGGGCGACCGCTTCCCGCGCATATGTGAGCAACTCGAACCTTTGGCTGCTCGCCACCGCGCTTGTCCTCTACACGTTGGGCAATCTCTCGATGATCGCTCTCATGCGGACAAGTGGGCTTTCCCTTGCTATTTCGTTGTCCTCGGTCGCGCAGCTCGTCGCCATCAACGCGATCGCCGTTTTGGTTTTCGACGAGCGGCTCGGCTGGCATCAGGCGGTTGGCGTACTCCTCGGGATAGCATCGGTTACGCTCATGGTGATCGGATGAATGGCTCTCAATTGCGTTTCCTTGACTACGGCGGATGGCAGTCGTGGGGCGGACTCTCATGGACGCAAAACGTCATGCGGCGATTTGACGGCGGTATCGGACAAGAGGCTCGGCCGAAACCAGGCTTGGGTGCCAAGGCGACCTGAACATGAACGATATCACGCTTCTTTTCCTTGCTGGCTTGTTAGCAGGCAGCATGAATGCGTTGGCGGGCGGCGGGTCGTTCGTATCCCTGCCTGCGCTGATATCGGTCGGAGTGCCGTCGGTAACCGCAAACGCGACAAGCACCTTAGCCTTGTTTCCCGGCGGTATGGCGAGCTCGTGGGTCTACCGTGACGGGGTTAGGAGTGTGTGCGGCGTCAATGTCGTGCCCATTGCCATCGTGACGGTCATGGGTGGCGTGGCCGGAAGCATTCTATTGCTGCTAACCCCCTCCAGGATTTTCGATGGTCTCCTGCCATGGCTTTTGCTGGTGGCGACATTGATGCTGGCGGCCGGTCCGAGGGTCAGCGCCCAGTTGCAGACGCAGGCACGTCCGAGTGTTCTGACCTTCGCAACGATTCAATTCTTTCTCGGTCTTTATGGCGGCTATTTTGGCGGCGCGGTGGGTCTTATGATGCTTGCGGCATGGAGCGCGCTCGGGGGCGGGGCCATCAAGAGCCTGAATCCGACAAGAATGGTGATGGTCACTGCCGCCAACGCGGTCGCCGTCGTCGTCTTCATACTTGCCGGCGCAATCGTATGGCAGGAGTGCATTCCCATGACGATTGGGGCCGTTATCGGCGGATGGATAGGAGCCCACATCGGACGTAGGCTGCCACCATCGGTCGTGCGGGTGCTAACCCTCGCGGTCGCCATTTTAACGACCGCGGTCTTCTTTTCGCGAGCTTACCTTTGAGCGGAGGTCCCGCCACCCCTCAGGCTCTCAGTCAATAACTTGCAATTGCAAGAGCCGAACTCCTCCAAAATGCTCAAGGGCCTCGACGAATTGGATCGCGGGAAAGCGTCGATCTAGCGGATGTGATTGAGAACGCTCGAACGATCGTCATTGCCGCCAAATATTGGCGGCACGCGGATGAGCTGGTGTCCAGTGTTCGCCTTTCCAAATGCGCGGATTTGCTGGTTTATGGGCGAGAGGCACGATCCCGGGCTGCTGGATCACTCAACTAGCGCTCGCAATGCGGCGGGCGCGCCCTCGAAGGCATAGGGATTGAGGAACTGGCGTCGCCAGAACAGTTTCTTGTCTACCGGTGAAAGTTGGGCTTCCGTGCACGTGGCATCCCATTCATCGCGGATGGTGGCGATTTGCCGGGCGGCAATGGCCTCGGCATCCCCGGCCGATAGCAGGAATATGGGTGCAGCTTCAATGCAGAGAGCTATTTGGCTTACGCGCTGCTCCTCAACGACAAGCATCGCCTGCGTTGCCTCCCTGCCATTCCGCGCCTGCGGGCAGATGTCATAAGCGGGAGTCAGCACAAGGCGTTGACCGTTCCAGAATGCGGCGTGGTTGCGGGCGTGGTCGTCCGTATTGCCGCACAGAATATTGAAGACCAGCCGGGCATAGAGTTCGCGCAAACTCGCTTTGGGTGCGTCGAACCTGTGACGGATAATCGAGGCCAGCTCTTCGTAGCTGGCATAGCGCGCCATCATTTCATCAAGGCCCTGCAGCGTCAGTGCAGAGACCATGGCCCGGCGATGCCACCCGCCAGCCACCTTGTCGCGGTCGAACCGGCGGATGAGCAGGACATCCTTGGTTCCCGCCTTCTCCATGCGAACCGGTGCCGCATTGATACCGGCCAGGGCTGCAAGTCGCATAGCGATGAATTCGGCTTTGACGACGCTGTAGACGTCGCTCTGTGAGGAGAATTTGACAATATACTTAGAATCGCCCTCCTCGAGGATGGCTTTGGGTCGTGCGCCCCCAATGGAGCTGCCGTGCAGTAACGCAGCGTCCAGATCGGCCGGGAGCGGTACGCCCTCTTCGACGTGGCGCGCCGCGTCGGCAAGAAGGGCGAGCGACGGCGTGGTGGCCTGACGGGCCACGTACTTCGTCGCTGACCTCTGAAAATCGAGCGCCCCGATGCGATCCGAGCCGGACTCCAGCAGGTAGGTCAGTTCGTCAAGATCGGCGGGATCGATCTCATTACCCTTTCGGCCCAGCTGACGATTGATGATGACGCGGCGGCCCCAGGCATCGGGCGCGGCATCCCGCAATGAACTGGGCATGGAAAGCCCTGCAGGCAACGGTAATGCCCCGGCTTGGAGGGGCAGCTCAGGCTCGTAAAGGGAAATAGCGTCGTTGCGGCCCAGATAGCTGCGGCCGTAGTTGAAGATCAACTGGCTGCCGCTACGCTCAAGACGACCGGCGACGACTGGCTCAGTGCTTCCGGGTAGCCATACCCAGACGAAAGCTTCGTTGTTCTCAACCTTAGAAGTCATCCTTCACCTGCCTGGAGGACGGGCGGACGGACTTCGGAAGAAGCGCAAGCGTCGCGTTGTTTGCCGATATCGCTGTTGCAAGCGTTGCATGGTCGGCGTTGAACAGGCGCACCCCCACAATGGCGGCCACCTCGAAGAAGGCTCCGATGGCGCAGGCAGGGTCGCCCTTTTCGATCCGCTGCAACAGGCCGCGGGAGATACCGGCGCGGTCCGCCAGCTCCTGCGTGGTGAGTTTGCGCTCGATCCGGGCCCGCCTGATTAACTGGCTGAACGCTAGCAGGGCGTCCCGGCTATAATGTGAGTAAGCGCGTGATACGGGCTTGGGCATGACCATTGATCCATTAATGAGCCACCAAATGACTTTGCGGCCTATTTATAGATCAGTATCTTGAATATTCGCCTGATAGTCAACAAAAAAGCCCGTTCGGGCTATTAGTAGACCATAACATCGCTTTACGGCCTATTTATAAGCCACCCCTGTCTATAGGCGTTACGTTGATTATAGGGTCCCGTCCCGAGGGGATGAAGCCGTGTTATCATCCAAGTTCGCAGGCTGAAATGGCGGGGCGATTTAGCATGGACCAGCAATTATCAAGCGGATCTGCCCCCAAGGACGGCGAGCTCATGCCAATCAACAAAACGTCGCATGATTTCAATCAGCAACATGCACCTGAACGCCGCGGCAGAGCAGTCCCCAAGTCGGGCTTCGTTGGGCCTCCTGGGCGTGAGCTTGCGTCATCGGATCGTCGCCCTCGTCTGGCTCGGGGCCGTCCCAGGCGGCGGAGTCTCCCCAGGGTCTCGCTCAGGTTCGGGATTGCCGATCGGCGGCGCTGGCGGCGGAACGATGGGCTCGTTGGGTACGGACATAATTTGCTCTCCTTGCTGACCGGGAAAACTCGCGTGTCCTTCCGTTTATTCAAGAGGTGGTGCCGTGAAGAGATGCTTTTCTCGAGCAGAGAACTGATCGCTGCCGACGGTCTCGAGCCATGACCGACTCTTTGAACAGTAAAGCAAGGGTACAAACATCAAAAAAGCCTGCGCTCTCTAGGAGAAGACGGACAAGGCGATCCGAGGATCCTGCAAGCGGTATGGTATCGGCGGCTCCATGCCTGGCTCGCCGATCGAGATATCAGTGCCGGTTTTGATGATGGTGAAACATGGCGACGTAGCAGCGCTGGTGCTCCGCCAGGCAATCGCAGTCATTCTCGGATGAAGCGGAATTTTGATGATGTCGGCGTTCCGGAATGATTCGGGGCGTTCGACTTCCTCGCGAACGTGTCGCCGCCCTGGTGGCTTCAGCATGGCGGGTAATGAGGCTGGCGAGCGTTTCCCAGGCAACAGGTGCTAGCGCTGACGCTGGCTATGCTGATGCGACTGAAGCGCCTTAATGTTCTCCGTTTCATGATGCGGCATGCGAAACGAGCTTCGGCGTGCCAGCGAAGATTACGGAACAGTTCTTGCACGGTTACTAATATATTTACCGCGGGAGAACTAAAGTCATGAAATGGCACACATCCGGAGAGTTTACCCCTCTGATGCTCGTCGTAAGCGGATCGGAAAAATACAAGCTTGTCGCGACCCTTTTCCAGGCTGCCGAAATGCTGACGGCCAGCTGGCCGGTCGACGATGGAGAAGAATACCTTATAGCGATTAGGGCGTGCCGGAATGCAATTCATGGGGAAATTCCGGCTCAGGACGCGCGGGCAGCGCTTATCCGTGCCGCCGACGAAGCTGGCATTCCGGTGATCACCGTTCACTGAGTTTCAGCCGACGGTGAAATGAGTTCACGGGCGCCTGACACGGCTCTCTCGTTCCGCTGCATACGCAGGTCCATGCCGCTGAACATCACTTTCAGGCCCCGCGAGGCCAGCAGTTCTTTCTGCCGCTCTTCGCGACAAGTGCCAGCTTCCCTTCCTTCATGCACTTCGCGTGCGTCTGCGGTGTGTCGAAGCCGGAAACGAAGGGAACACCTTCCCAGCAACCGCATGTTCTGCCCGCCGCATTTTAGCGTGTCGCCGTCGCCGACAGTCAAAGATACGCAGATGATTCAGCCCAGCAATCATTGAACGATATCACCACGCTCGGTCGCCTCCAGCTTTCGCCTGAGTGCCTGTTCCTGCTCGTATGACTTGTGCGTGAAATGCTCGAAGCACCACCAGCGGGTCGCCACGGCCGGAGAAGGACTGTTGCCCCAGCCACCCCACTCCTCGCATCCCTTTTCCTCGCAATAGTGGACATGCCGGCCGGCTCGGCGACTGGGTTAAGATCAAGTGCATCCAGAGCGACAGTTTTTGTGATCGTCGGCTACGAGCGATCCACAGTCGCGCGTGCCGGGATAGGTCGGCTTCTGCTCGCCGCGCGCAAGGGCAAGGAGCTAGTCTACGTTGGCGGGGTCGACTGGCTTCAACGAGCGCAACGCTTATGAGCTTCGTGAGAAGCTCGATGGCCTCGTGACATCCACGCCGGCCGCCGCTGTTGATCGTAAGGGAGCAATATTCGTGAAGCCAAAGCTCATCGCCGAGATCGAATACCGGGCGTGGACGGATGACGGGAAGCTGCGGCATGCCGCCTTTGAGGGGCTGCGGGAGGTGCAGGATGAGGCGACGGTTTATGAGATGGAATAATCCGCCAGCGCCGCTACGGCCCGCAATTGTAACAAGGCTTGAGGATCCCCGTCAAAACTAGAGTAATTGGGATAAAGATGGCCGAGCTAACCACCACGAAAAGAGGCCAAACGATCAGGAGTTTCTCTCTCGGCTTCGCCGTAAAGCGATCATCATCTCCGAACTCGGAAATTTTTGGGCCGAAATCTTCGCTGAAGTCGAAGCCATTCTTATAATAGAAGATGATTGACCGGATGTACCAATACCAGCTGTTGGCGCAAATGGCACCTGACCCGCAGAACCCGAACCACACCCACAGCGGAGCCTGCTCTTGAGCACCCAATAAACTTCTCCCTAACGACCGACGCCTAGTAGCGTTTGCACCAAGAGATCAAGCCGTGCCATCAACTTCGCCGTCTTCGTCGAGTTCATGCACCGGCAGATACGTGTTCTTCTCCATCCACTCCCGCACGATGAACCTGATCGTGTCGTTACGCGTCATGCCGAACTCGCTAGCCAGGTCTCGCAGGGCGTCCTCGACATCATCCTCCATCGACACGGCGCCGGAATTACGCAGCCGCAGCGCCGCGCGGCGAAGCATGATCTGCAGATCGGCGCGTGAGATATCTGCGATCCGATCGGCGGCGTCTTCGAGGAGAGTTGCGGTGTCGGGGGATGTCATGGGTTCACCTGCGCGCGGTCATTGGGGATGGCGCAGCGAAATGATGACCCACCACGATTTGCCGGACGAACGGACAGTCCATCCGAGCTGCCGGCCGTCCAAAGGCGCAGCCGCCGAGGAGGGAGGCCGCCGGAAAATTTGCAAATGGAGCGGGTCATCAGGTGCTACTCGTCAATCTCATTGCCATCATCGTCGTACTCCGCCCCACGGTCAGAGTCCTCGACATAAGTCCGGCATCCCTCTTCAAAAGATGATGAATCGCCCGAACAATCGTCCTCGCTTTGAATGCCGTTCTCCTCCGCCCATTCATAGCCGGCCCTGTGACCCTCGCAGTTATCGACGCATGAATTCCCGCCGAAGCTCTGCGCGAAGACCGGGGCTGCCAGGGTTGACACCAGCACAGCGCTCGCAAACAACGTTGCCATCACTCTCCACATTACCAACCTCCCGGACGAGACATTGCGCTTCTGCCACCGCACCTATTGCCGGCGGCGTCGTATTGCCAATCGTACTGGCAGTTGCCTGGATAGCGTCTCGTTGGAGTATATGCACCGCCGCCGCAGTTGCCATTAGCGCATACAGCAGCAGCGGTTCCGACCAATGCAAGCCCCACGAGAACCGCAGCGGCCTGCCGTTGCTGAGCGACCATCTGCTCACATTCCAACATGCTCATCCCGCGTCGGTTCACTTCCGCCACGAGCTGGAATTGAAACGCTGGATCTTGTGTTTCCAGAGCCGTCTTGCAAAGCGCGGCTTTGCTCACGGCCGACGGCTTGTTGTTAAATTCAACCGGCGTCGTCGTGCAGCTCGCCAAGGCGAGCGACATCGCCACGACGCCGAAACGTCGAACTAACAGATACAATTTCACGGATAACCCCTCAGTTGCCCGCTGCCAACATCGCAGAATTCGGTTCCACGTCAAATTGCATATTAATCTATCGTTAACGCAGCTTTAGGATGTACGGCGAAGGCTGCCATTGGCGTATTGCGCATCCTGTCTTACTGTTTGCGCAAGGGCGGCGCCGCCCGACGAAATCAAATCTGGAGATCCGCTCGCGAGATATCCACGATCGGGTCGGCGGCGTCCTCTCGGAAGGGCGCGATGCTGATCATCAGCGGGTTCGATGATCCGCGTTCGGACGCGCGATCTTGATGTGCTGGGCTTTGGCGATCCGGGCGCCGAGCCGGCCAAGCGCGTGACGAATATTTTCCGTCGGCTCTGTCGATTTTCGCCTCAGCCGATCGTCCTTGTAATGATGTGCTGGCACCCAGTCGTGGCTTCAGCACGTTCTCAGGCAACAGAAGGAGCTATTGTCATGGATAATCAGCATCTGGTCCCCGCCGCCGTGCTCGCGGCCAAGAACGGCGTCCGGTTTCCCAATGAGAGTGAGGAATATCGCATTGCCCGCGACGCGCTGCTGGCCGAAGAGATCGAATTGCGCCGGCACATCGAGCGCGTGGCGGTACAGCGCCGGGCGTTGCCGCCAGGCGGCGAGGTCACGAAAGACTACCGCTTCGAAGGCAGGGATGGGCCGATATCCTTCAGCGAACTCTTCGCCGACAAGGAGACGCTGATCGTCTACAGCTACATGTTCGGCCCGGAACGCGAGCGCCCTTGCCCGATGTGCACTTCGCTGCTGTCGGCCTGGGACGGCGAGGTGCCCGACATCCAGCAGCGCGCGGCCTTGGCCGTCGTCGCACTTTCGCCGATCGGCAGGCTGCTCGCCTTCAAGAAGGAACGCGGCTGGCACCACCTGCCGCTCTACTCCGACCCGACGGGCGATTACAGCCGCGACTATCACGCGATCGGCAGGGGCGGCGGCGATGACGCGGCCTTCAATGTCTTCACGCGCCGCGGCGGCAGCATCCGCCATTTCTGGAGCCAGGAGATGGGCGAGGTGACGGCCGACCCCGGCGAGGATCCGCGCGGCGCACCAGACCTGATGCCGCTCTGGACCGTCATCGATTCGACGCCTGAAGGCCGGCCGGCGGACTGGTATCCGAAGCTGTCTTATTGAATTCAGCGGCGTCGTCCGCCGTCAGCCGGTGGAGCGGTTTCTGGAGGCCTCGACCCATTCGATGCTGGTGACCGCGGCATCCGGCAGCGGCGGCGGATCGATGTCGTAGACATAGCCGGAGAGCATGTCGGCGGCGCGTTCCGTCGCCTTGATCTTCGCCTCGGTTTCCGCGACCGCCTTGGAGATCGCTTCGATGCGGGCGCGGAACATGTGGGCGAGCACATCGCGGCCGGACTGTTTTTCGAGCCGCTCCAGATGCAGGCCGATGCGCGAGGCGTGGCGCTCCAGTTCGCTCTTGCTGAAACGCGCCTTTCGCAGTTCTTCGGAAAGGCTGTCCTGCATGACGGCGACGGGATCGAAACTTCCGGGTGCGCGCTCGTCGAGCACCGCGTCGGTAACGAGTTTCTCGATCATCACCAGCGCCTGCAATTCGGCCGCATCGGCGAATTCGACGTCGTAGCCGGTATCGTCGTAGACCTTGCGCCGGACCGGATCGAGAAGCAGCCCATAGGCTTTCTGCAGATTGGCAAAGGCCTCCGAATCACCGCCCGAATCGGGGTGGGCGACCTTCGCCAGGCGCCGATAGGCGGCCTTCAGCTGCGCCTCGTCCGCATCGCGTTCAACGCCGAGAATATCGTATGGATCCGTCACGCCTGCTCCCTTGCTCCCCGGCACGTTGCGGGCAGTCTAGGTCTTCTTCTGCATCAGAAGAGCGAAGTTTAGACCGAAACGAGGAATAACGTCCATGGCCCGAGATGGCGATGGTTTATGCCAAAGCTCCGCCGTTTCACAGATTGTTTAATATTTTCAATTTGTTGTTCGAAGATCAGCTCGTGGTGATCGAAGCGAGATAACATTTGGCTTCACCATCGATTTCCAGCACGGTCGCGGCCGCGTCGTCGATCAGCAGCGCATCGCCGGCCCCAAGTGCTCCGGTCTCGCTGTCCCGTCGGAATGAGAGTGCGCCGCGATGGCAGAGGAACAGGCATGTCGAGGGCGGCAGCGGCACGGTCTTGTCGCCATCGACGTCGATGCGGATCAGCGTATGGGCGAGCCCATCACGACGCGTCATGACGTTGAGATCGGTGATCGCTCCGTCCTCGAGCCTGGCCGCAACCGGGATATCCGCCGGGAAGGCCAGCGGATCGCTTGCCGTTGTCAGCAGCACGGGCGTGCTGCCTGCGACATCAAGCAGCATGCCGTTGCCATCAAGGATCGCCAGCGTGCGGTCGATGCCGGGAAAGATCGAAAACGGGCCATCCTCTGCGACGGTCGCCATGCTGATGCGCCAATCGAAGTCATCGATCGAAGCGCCGGGTGGAAAGACGGCGATCTCTACCGTCTGTCCCTTGCCGTTTTTCCAGGACATGCGTTTGTGATCGCCGGCGCGCAGGATCCTCACCGGGTTCAGTTCCCGAGAATGCCGGGCAGGCGCAGGCCCTTTTCCTTGGCGCAGTCGATGGCGATCTCGTAACCGGCATCGGCGTGGCGCATGACGCCGGTCGCCGGATCGTTCCAGAGCACGCGCTCGAGGCGTCTCGCGGCATCATCCGTGCCATCGGCGCAGATGACCATGCCGGAGTGCTGCGAGAAGCCCATGCCGACGCCGCCGCCGTGATGCAGAGACACCCAGGTGGCGCCCGATGCCGTGTTGAGGAGGGCGTTGAGCAGCGGCCAGTCGGAGACGGCGTCTGAGCCGTCCTTCATCGCTTCGGTCTCGCGGTTCGGCGAGGCGACGGAGCCGGAATCGAGGTGGTCGCGGCCGATGACGATCGGGGCGGAGAGTTCGCCTGTTCTCACCATTTCGTTGAAGGCGAGGCCGAGCTTGTGGCGGTCGCCGAGACCCACCCAGCAGATGCGCGCCGGCAGGCCCTGGAAGGCGATGCGCTCCCTGGCCATGTCGAGCCAATGATGCAGATGCTTGTTTTCAGGCAGCAATTCCTTCACCTTGGCATCGGTCTTGTAGATATCCTCCGGGTTGCCGGAAAGGGCCGCCCAGCGGAAGGGGCCGATGCCGCGGCAAAACAGCGGGCGAATATAGGCCGGCACGAAGCCCGGAAAGGCGAAGGCGTTTTCGAGGCCTTCGTCCTTGGCGACCTGGCGGATATTGTTGCCATAATCGAGTGTCGGCACGCCGGCATTCCAGAAGGCGATCATCGCTTCGACATGCTCGCGCATCGAGGCGCGCGCCGCTTTTTCCACAGCCTTCGGATCGCTTTCGCGCTTTGCCTTCCACTCACCCATCGTCCAGCCCTTCGGCAGGTAGCCGTTGATCGGGTCGTGGGCCGAGGTCTGGTCGGTGACGATATCGGGGCGGATGCCGCGGCGGACCATCTCCGGCAGGATTTCGGCAGCATTGCCGAGCAGGCCGACGGATTTCGCCTCGCCGGCCTTGGTCCAACGGTCGATCATCTCAAGCGCTTCATCGAGCGTCTCGGCCTTGGCGTCGACATAGCGGGTGCGCAGGCGGAAATCGATCGAATCGGGATTGCATTCGACGGCCAGGCAGCAGGCGCCGGCCATGACGGCGGCGAGCGGCTGGGCGCCACCCATGCCGCCGAGCCCGCCGGTCAGGATCCATTTGCCCTTGAGATTGCCGCCGTAATGCTGGCGACCTGCCTCGACGAAGGTCTCGTAGGTGCCCTGCACGATGCCCTGGGTGCCGATATAGATCCACGAGCCAGCCGTCATCTGGCCGTACATGGCAAGGCCCTTCTTATCCAGCTCGTTGAAATGGTCCCAAGTCGCCCAATGCGGCACGAGATTGGAATTGGCGATCAGCACGCGCGGCGCATCCTTGTGGGTGCGGAACACGCCGACCGGCTTGCCGGATTGCACGACCAGCGTTTCTTCTTCCGTCAGCGTCTTCAGCGTCGCGACGATGCGGTCGAAATCCTCCCAGGTGCGGGCGGCGCGGCCGATGCCGCCATAAACGACGAGCTCGTTCGGGTTTTCGGCGACATCGGGATCGAGATTGTTCATCAGCATGCGCAACGGCGCTTCGGTCATCCAGCTCTTGGCATTGAGATCGTTGCCGCGGGGCGCGCGGATTTCGCGGATGTTGTGGCGTGGATTGTTCATGGCGGTTCCCCTGTCGAGATCGTTATCGTTTGAGGCCTGGCGCAATCTTTTCGATGCGCACCAGAATGTTTTTGAGATGGACGCGAAGTCTGTCTGCCTTGGCGGCGTCGTAGGCAAAGGGGGCCGCCTCGGTCTCAAGATGCGTTGATTGCGCCAGCTCCATCTGGATCGCGTGCACACCAGTGTCGGGCCGACCATAGTGGCGTGTCGTCCAGCCGCCCTTGAAGCGACCGTTGAGCACGCTGTCGTAACCTTCGGCAGCTTCGACGACGGTGAGCGCCGCCTGTTCGATCGTGCTGTCGCACGTCTTGCCCATATCGGTGCCGATGTTGAAATCCGGCAGCTTGCCCTCGAACAGGAAGGGAATGTGCGAGCGGATCGAATGGCAGTCGTAGAGGATCGCGACGCCATGGATTGCTCTCACACGCTCGATCTCGGCGGCAAGTGCGGCATGATAGGGGGCATGAAAGTCGCGCAGCCGCGCCGCGATGTCGGCTTCGTCAGGTCCTTGCCCATCCTTCCAGATCGCCTTGCCGTCGAAGTCCGTCTGGGGAATGAGGCCGGTGGTGTTCTGGCCGGGATAGAGGCTGACGCCGGCCGGATCGCGGTTGGCGTCGATGACGTAGCGGTGGAAGGTGGCGCGCACTGTCGTGACGTTGTCGAGCAGGCCGTCATAGAGGTAGTGGATGTGCCAGTCGGTGTCGGCGAGCATCCTGCCATTGTCGTTGAGACGGTCGGCGATCTCAGCCGGTACGTCGGTGCCGGTATGGGGGAAGCCGAGGATGACGGGGGAGGTGCCTTGGCGAATTTCGAAGACTGAGGTCATGGCGAAAACCCCTCCCCAATCCCTCCCCGCAAGGGGGAGGGACTAAGCTGTGGCATCGCCTCGTAAAATAACGAACCGGACGCATATTCGGCGGTGGAAGATGAATACGGCGAGGCGCGCGTGTTAAGCCCCTCCCCCTTGTGGGGAGGGGTTGGGGAGGGGACTTTTTCCTTCACCATCATCTCAACCCTCCAGAACCGGCAGAATACCATTCGAAACCGAGGCGTTCAGTGCGCCCGTCGCCACCAGTTCGGCGGCGGCGGCGAGGTCGTTTGCCATATAGCGGTCGACGTCGAGGCTAGGAACTTTGGTGCGGATCGTGGCGATCGCCTTGCCGAGTTCCGGGCTGGTCGATAGCGGCGCGCGCAGTTCGACGCCTTGGGCGGCGGTCAGCGCCTCGATGCCGATGATGCCGAACAGGTTTTCGGTCATGCTGAGCAGGCGGCGGGCGCCGTGGCAAGCCATGGAGACATGGTCTTCCTGGTTGGCCGAAGTCGGCGTTGAATCGACCGAGGCCGGGTGCGACATCTGCTTGTTCTCCGACATCAGCGCCGCCGAGGTGACCTCGGCGATCATCAGGCCGGAATTCAAGCCCGGCTTCTTGGCGAGGAAGGCCGGCAGGCCGTAGGAGAGGGCCGGATCGACGAGCAGCGCGATGCGGCGCTGCGAGATCGCGCCGATCTCGCAGACCGCCAGCGCGATCTGATCGGCGGCGAAGGCGACGGGTTCGGCATGGAAATTGCCGCCGGAGACGACGGAATTGTCCGAGAGTACCAGCGGATTGTCGGTGACCGCATTGGCTTCGATTTCAAGGGTGCGGGCGACCGAACGCAGCAGATCGAGGCAGGCGCCGTCGACCTGCGGCTGGCAGCGAATGCAATAGGGATCCTGCACACGCTCGTCGCCTTCGATATGGCTCTGGCGAATGATGGAATTTTCAAGCAGGGCGCGAAGCGCGGCCGCCGTGTCGATCTGGCCCTTATGGCCACGCAATGTATGAATATCCGGATGGAAGGGCGCCGATGAGCCCATGGCGGCATCGGTGGACATGGCGCCGGTGATGAGTGCCGCCTGTGCGGCACGATGAGCGCGGAAGAGGCCGGCAAGTGCCAGCGCCGTCGAGGTCTGGGTGCCGTTGATGAGAGCGAGGCCCTCCTTGGCGGCGAGCACGATCGGTCTGAGGCCAGCCCTCTCGAGGGCTTCAGCGCCCGAGAGGCGTTCGCCGGCGAAGAAGGCTTCGGCCTCGCCCATCATCACCGCCGCCATATGGGCAAGGGGCGCAAGATCGCCGGAGGCGCCGACCGAGCCCTTTTCCGGGATCAGTGGAGTGACGCCCTTTTCCAGCATGCCTTCGATCAGCCGCACCAGCTCCAGCCGCACACCCGAGGCGCCGCGCCCAAGCGAGACCAGCTTCAGCGCCATGATCAGCCGCACGATATTGTCGGGCAGCGGCGCGCCGACGCCGCAGCAATGCGACAGGATGAGATTGCGCTGCAAGGTGGTCACATCGGCGCTGTCGATCTTGATTGAGGCGAGTTTGCCGAAGCCGGTATTGATGCCGTAGACCGGCGCATTGCCGGCGGCGATCTCGGCGATGCGGGCAGCGGCCTTGGCGATCCCCGCATCGAAGGCGGGATCGAGCCTTGCCGGAACACCGGTCCAGTAGATGATTTCCAGATCCTTGAGCGAGACGGAGCCCGGGTGGAGCGTGATGGTCATCGGCCGTTCCTTTCGCCCTTGAAGACGCGTGCGTGAAGCGGGTTGAAGCCGATGCGGTAGACGAGCTCGGCGAGGCTTTCGATATTCCAGATGGCGAGATCGGCGGATTTGCCGGCTTCGAGCGTTCCTGTCTTGTCGAGCAGACCGAGCGCGCGGGCGCCTTCGCGGGTGGAGCCGGCGATGCATTCCTCGACGGTGAGGCCAAAAAGTGTGGCCGACATGTTCATGGTGAGCAACATCGAGGTGAGCGGCGAGGTGCCGGGATTGCAATCGGTGGCGATCGCGATCGGCACGCCTGCCCGCCGCAGCGCCTCCACCGGCGGCTTCTGCTTTTCATGGATGGCGTAGAAGGCGCCGGGCAGCAGCACGGCGACGGTGCCGGCTGCGGCCATCGCCGCAACGCCATCTTCGTCGAGATATTCGAGGTGATCGGCTGACAGTGCGCCATAGGACGCGGCGAGCTTGGCGCCGCCAAGATTGGAGAGCTGGTCGGCATGCAGCTTGACCGGCAGGCCAAGCGCCTTGGCCTTGTCGAAGACGCGGGCGATCTCGGCCGTGGAAAAAGCGATGCCCTCGCAGAAGCCGTCGACGGCATCGGCAAGACCAAGGCCATGCATGTCGTCGAGACCGGGCAGGACGACATCGTCGAGATAATCGCCGTTGCGACCCTTATATTCTACAGGCGTCGCATGGGCGCCGAGATAGCTGGTGGCGACGCGGACCGGACGGATGTGGCCGAGCAGGCGGGCGCTCTGCAGGATTTTCACTTCACCGGTCCGGTTCAGCCCGTAGCCGGACTTGATCTCGATCGTCGTCACACCTTCGGCAAGCAGCGTGTCGAGCCGCGGCAGAGCCTGCGCGACAAGCTCCTCGACCGACAGCGCATTGGTGGCCTTCACCGAGGAGACGATGCCGCCGCCGGCGCGGGCGACCTCCTCATAGGTCGCGCCTGCTAGGCGCATTTCGAACTCGCGGGCGCGGTTGCCGCCGTGGACGATATGGGTGTGGCAGTCGACGAGACCAGGCGTTACCCAGCGGCCTTCGAGATCGATAATGTCGGAATGTTCGATGGCCGATGCCGGCAGCTCACTTTCGGCGCCGGCAAAGGCGATGCGGCCGTTTTCGATCAGCACGGCGCCCTTTTCGACGATGCCGAGCCCCGATTTTGTCGGCGCCAGCGTGGCCAGCCGCGCATTGCGCCACAGCACTGGGCGGGTGTCGGCAGAAGGGGCTTCGTCTGAAAAATTGTTCCCGGTCATCAGCTTTGCGCCTTTCCTTATGCCAAAACATGTATATACATAATCGACAGGTGACAAGAGAAATTTTGTGCGCTTTTCTGGAAAAGAAAGATCGGCGGCACGGCAAGAGGAGAGGGAAGGTCATGACCACGCTTCACGCAGGCACGGCGCTGACGCCGCAGGGCTGGCAGAAAGACGTGCGGCTGACGCTTAAGGCCGGGCGCATCGCGCGGATCGAAATCGGCACCGCTCCCGAACCCGGCGATGAACGCCACGCTCTTCTCGTTCCCGCCATGGCGAACCTGCACAGCCATGCCTTCCAGCGGGTGATGGCCGGCCTTGCGGAAGTGCGCGGCCCGGCCAATGACAGCTTCTGGAGCTGGCGCACTGTCATGTATAAATTTGCCCTGGCGATGACGCCGGAGCATGTGGAGGCGGTCGCCGCCAAGCTTTATGCGGAAATGCTGGAGGCCGGTTTTTCCCGGGTCGGCGAATTCCACTATCTCCACCACGACAGGGATGGTGGCGCCTACACCAATATCGCCGAGCTTGCCGAACGCATTGGTGCTGCGAGCGATGAGACCGGTATTGGCCTGACGCTGCTGCCGGTCTTTTATGCCCATTCCGGTTTCGGCGGAGCTGCCCCCATCCACGGCCAGCGGCGCTTCATCAATTCGCTCGAAAGCTTCGAAAGGCTGATGGAGGGATGCCGGGCGGTGACCGGCCGGCTCGATGGCGCCGAGCTCGGGCTGGCGCCGCACAGCCTGCGCGCCGCAACCCCGGACGAGCTCACAAGGCTGGTGCCGATGGCGGGCGCCGGTCCCATCCATATCCATGTCGCCGAGCAGGTGAAGGAGGTCGAGGACTGTATCGCCTGGTCCGGCGCCCGGCCTGTGCAATGGCTGCTCGATCATGCGCCTGTGGATGAGCGCTGGTGCCTGATCCATGCGACGCACATGACCGGGGACGAAACGCGGCGGATGGCGAAAAGCGGCGCAATCGCCGGTCTCTGCCCGATCACCGAAGCCAATCTCGGCGACGGCGCCTTTGCCGCGCCGCTTTTCCTCGAAGAGGGCGGGCGTTATGGCATCGGTTCGGATTCCAACGTGCTGATCTCCGTGCCGGAGGAACTGCGTCAGCTCGAATATTCGCAGCGCCTGGCGCTTCGCGCCCGCAACGTCGTCGCAGCACCCGGCGGTTCGACGGCGCTTTCGCTGTTCAGCCAAGCGCTTGCCGGTGGCGGTGCCGCATTGAAAGCACCAGCAGGTCTCGCTGAGGGGCATCATGCCGATTTCGTTTCGCTCAATGCCGCGGCCGTTCCCTACCTCTCTGGCGACCAGATTCTCGACCATTGGGTGTTTGCCGGCGGCGTCGCCGTCGATTGCGTCTGGGCACATGGCCGCAAGCAAGTGGAGGGCGGGCGCCATCTCAGGCGCGATGCTATCGACCGGCGTTTCCTGGCTGTCATGGGCGAATTGCTGGCCGCCTGAAAAAGAGCTTTTCCTATCCGGACATTCGAATTAGAGCGGGAGACTAATCGGAGCGTGGCGATGAATCAAAGCAGGGATCCCACCTTGCATCAGCGCATCCTCAGCGACATCGAGGGCCGTATCGTCTCGGGCGATTGGCCGCCGGGGCACCGCATTCCCTTCGAGGTCGATCTCGCCACGCAGTATGACTGCTCGCGCATGACGGTGAACAAGGTGCTGACCCAGCTTGCCAAGGCCGGCCTCATCGAGCGCCGCAAGAAATCCGGCAGCTTCGTCACCCAGCCGCAGGCGCAATCCGCCATTCTCGAAATCCACGACATCAAGGCCGAGGTGCAGTCGCTGAACCTGCCCTATTCCTATGCGGTATCGAAGAAGACGAGCCGCAAGGCCAAGGCGGACGACAGTCGACGGTTGGAACTGCCGGTCGCCTCTTCGGTCGTCGAGGTCGTCTGCATCCACAATGCCGGCATGCGGCCCTTCTGCCTGGAGGAGCGGTTGATCAGCCTTGCGACCGTACCGGAAGCCGCTGATGCCGATTTCCTGACGATGGCGCCGGGTCCGTGGCTGCTCAACCAGGTGCCGTGGAGCACGGCCGAACACCGGATCCATGCCGTTTCCGCGAATGCCGAAGTGGCCGCCGTCCTCGATATAACGCGCAATACCGCCTGCCTCGTGGTCGAACGCCGCACATGGAGCGGCGCCGGCCCGGTGACGCATGTGCGCTTCACCTATCCGGGCGATCGGCACGCGCTGGTCGCCCGATTCACGCCAGCATCGTAAGAAGTCGGTCATGTTCCATATACAACATGACCGGTGTTTTCATTCCTCGAACATTTTGCCGCTGCGCGCTTCCAGCCGGTAACGGTGACCGGGATAGACCAGGCGGGCGGTCGAGACTACCTGCTTTGCCGACCATGTGCGCCGGCGGATCGTCAGGCAGGGTTCGGTCTTCATGATGGTCAAGAGCTTGCATTCCCAAGCCTGCGGCATTGCCGCCTCGACGACGTGCTCGGAGCCGCTGAGCGGGGCTGCGGCCGTCAGATAGGCGTTCGGTGTCAGCGTCGAAAAATCCTGAGCGAGATATTCTGGGGCGGCTTCCGGATGGACGAAGCGGTCCTCGATCTGCACGGGGACGCCGTTTTCGCTGTGGACGATCAGCGAGTGGAAAACCGCAGCGCCGATCGGCAATTCGAGCGCGTCGGCAACCTCGGGAGAGGCGGTTTCCTGGGCGAGAACGACGACAGCGGCCTCGTGGACATGGCCGCGTTCGGCGATTTCCTCGGCGATATTGCGGACTTCGAACAGTGCCGAATAGCCCTTGCGCTCGGCGACGAAGGAGCCGACGCCCTGGATGCGGATGAGTTCGCCTTCGTTGGCGAGTTCGCGCAGCGCCCGGTTGGCGGTCATCTTGCTGACGCCGAGTTCGACGACCAGTTCGTTTTCCGAGGGCACGCGGTATTTCGGCGGCCACTCGCCGCTCTGGATCCGGTCGAGGATCACCTGCTTGACGCCGGCATAAAGGGGAGTGCTGTCATTTTCCGCCAGTTCGCGCTTCATCTCGCCGGGACGCTTCATTGCCTATTCCTTTTGCACGAATGGAATTCGCCACATAATTCGACTTTCCCTCTTGCATATCACAAAATATCTCATATGGTACCATATACAACCTCCCAATCGGTCCTTTGAGAAAAATAGGACAAGAAAGGGCAAGCCGGCGAAGATCGGTCGTGGTGCCGCAAGGTCTGTTTCAACTCCAGAGGAGAATTCACAAATGAAATTCAGCGCAATCCTGCTTTGTGGCGTGGCGGCTTTTTCCGCCTTCGCCGCGCCTGCCTTTTCCAAGGACTGGACGAAGGCGACTATTACACTCGAAGGCGCCTATGCGCCCTGGAACCTCACCAATGCCGACGGCACGCTCGGCGGCTTCGAGCCGGAACTCGCCAAGGTGCTCTGCGAGCGCGCCAAGATCGAATGCACGCTGGTTGCCTCCGACTGGGACGGCATGATCACGGCGCTCAACGCCGGCAAGTTCGACGTTATCATGGATGCGCTATCGATTACCGAAGAGCGTAAGAAGATCATCGACTTCACCATTCCCTATGCCGCCACGCCCGCCGCCTTCGCCGCCGCCAAGGACAGCCCGCTGTCGAACGCCGCCGGCACCGGCGCCACAATCAAGATGACGCCCGGCCAGACCGGCGTGAAGGAGATCGACGCGCTGAAGGAAGTCTTCAAGGGCAAGACGATCGGCATCCAGGCGGCCACCGTCTACGCCAAGTTCGTCTATGACAATTTCGGCGACATCGCCGAGATCCGCGAATACAAGACCGGCGCCGATCGCGACCTCGACCTCCAGAACGGCCGTATCGACCTCGGCTTCGATGACGCCGTCTATTTCGCCAACGCGTTTAAGGCCGCCAACGACACGCTCGCCTTCACCGGCCCAGAGATCGCCGGCTCGATCTGGGGCGAGGGTGAAGGCCTCGGCCTGCGCAAGGCCGATACTGATCTGCGCGACAAGTTCAACGAAGCGATCAAGTCCGCACTCGCCGACGGCACGGTCAAGACCCTGTCGATGAAGTGGTTCAAGATGGACGTCAGCCCGCTGCAGTAAGCGTTTCGGCCCTTCGGCCGGAAACGCCTGTCTCCGGCTTGATCGCCGGAAACAGCATGCTCGAACAGGATGATTTTAGGCCGGGTCGGCCTAAAATCTGAATCC
>NZ_VSZV01000065.1:0-2545 GCF_008919455.1 Rhizobium sp. PEPV16 | reverse complement strand
TTGAACTGTTCACGGCCGACGTACCCGTCGACTATCGGTTCGATAGTCTGGATGCTGTCACTGAGATGCTGCGCCGGCTGGCCGGTACCGGCGCGGTGATAGGCGTTTCCCCCGGCGACCAGTCGATCCTCGAGGGAGCCGGCTTGCGTGAGCGCGGTGTTGGCATTCCGGCATTTCTGGCCAGCAGACCGCCGCTCGCCGAGGCCGGCGGTATCGCACGCGCCGTACTGGCGGCGGCTGAGACCGGAGCGCGCGTGCATGTGCGTCAAATCAATTCGAGGCTCGGCGTCGAGACCTGGCGCCGTCTTCAGAGCATGGCTGATGTCACCGTCGAAACGACACCGCAGAACCTGTCCTTCACATCCGACGACTACGAGACGGAAGGTGCCCGGCTGAAGGGATCGCCTCCGTTTCGCGGCCGCGACGATGTCGCGGCCTTGCGCCTGGCGGTCTCTGAGGGCCTGATTACAATCATGGCGACGGATCATGCGCCGCACAGCCCGGCCGAAAAGTCGGCAGTCTATGGATCTTTCGCAGATATTCCCGGCGGGATGCCGGGTCTTCAGACATTGCTCTCGGTGATGCTGGACCTTGTGGCGGAGGAGGTATTAGGGCTTGCGGATCTCGTGCGGATCTGCGCCTACAATCCCGCCCATCGCTTCGGACTTGGACGTTCGAAAGGCTCCATTGCCGTCGGCAGCGATGCCGACATTCTAATTGTCGATATGGACCGATCGGCTGTCATCACCAATACCGAGCAGGCCTCCCGTGCCGCCTATTCACCCTTTCACGGCAAGCGCACGGCCGGCCGGTTGACCGACGTCTTCCTGCGCGGCGCACGCATCGTCAAAGACGGAACGCTCATTACTTCCAGTCGCGGCCAGGTCGTGCGCGGGGCTGCATAAAGGAACGCCGATGCCTTTGCTCGATCAGAAAATTGCCATTGTCACCGGCGCGAGCTCCGGCCTCGGCCGTGCGATCGCGCTTCGCTACGTCGAAGAGGGCGCGACCGTCGTGATCGCCGACGTCTTGGAGGCTCCGATCGAAGGGGGTGAAACGACCCTGTCCTGCGTCGTTGCGGCAGGCGGAAAGGGCATGTTCGTAAGGACCGACATCTCCAACTGGGCTGACGTCGATGCGCTGGTCTCACAAGCGGTGAAAGAGTTCGGTCGGCTCGACATCATGGTCAACAATGCCGCTATCTACACCTCGACCAATCTCCTTGAGACCTCGCCCGAACAATGGGACAGGGTGATCGCCGTCAATGTCACCGGGTTCTTTTATTGCTGCAAGCGAGCCGCGCAGCAATTTCTGGCGCAGGAGCCGACGGGTGAAACGCGTGGCCGCATCATCAACATTTCATCGCAGCACGGCATGGTCGCCTGCCCTGGTGATTTCCCATACGGCGTCAGCAAGGGTGCAGTCGTGCAGATGACCCGGCAAATTGCCGTCGATCATGGTGCGACAGGTATCGTTTGCAATGCGATCGCCCCCGGCAAGATCGTCACCGGCAAACCGGGTGTCGCCAACGATCCCGACGCGCTCGATTATTCGCGTCGGCGCACGCCGTGGCCGCGCCTCGGCGAGCCACACGATGTCGCGAGTGCCGCGCTTTTCCTCGCCAGCGACATGGCGAGCTACATGACCGGCGTCAACCTGATGGTCGATGGCGGCTGGATGGCGGGCTGATGATCACAGCGTATGAAGATCGCCAATAACGGAAAGGAAAACGGACCATGGATCTCGGATTGGAAGGCAAGACTGCCCTGATATTGGGCGCCGGCGGCGGGCTTGGCGGGGCCGCTCGCTGTCGAAGGCGTGCGGATTGCGGTTGCAGATATCAACAAGGAAGCAGCGGAAAAAACGGTTACCGATATCAGCACGGCTGGCGGCTCAGCGATGCCGCTTCAATGGGACCTCGCCGAGCTCGGCGTGATCGAGCCCAATCTCGCTACCATCGAAAAGCAGCTCGGTTCGGTTGACGTGCTCGTGAACATTACCGGTGGCCCGCCGCCGACGCTGGTGTCCAGTCAGAGCGCGGAAAACTGGCGCAAATATTTCGACACCATGGTGCTGTCTGTCATCGCCATCAGCGATGCCGTTCTTCCCAAGATGCGCGAAAAAAATTGGGGGCGCATCATCACCTCGACATCGGTGGCGGCCATCTGATTCATCTCTCCATGCCGAACCATTGCCGCGCGATTTGCTGCCCTCGCGGTCGGTTCCTGCTGCCGGTCAGCAAGCAGGTTGCCTCAGGCGTCGAGCCGAAACGACTCCTTTGTGGTGGTACGGAATCCGGTTCGTACGATGTACCGCCGCTTTAAGTCCTGGCACGTAACGTGATCTACCGACTGAAGGGTCTCGCGGCACGTCTGCGCTGCTGTCGCTGGTGCCGTGGATCGGTGCGGCACCGGTCGTGTTCTGTGTGCTCTTCGTCGAGGGGCTGCTGGCCGGCGCTCTGGAGATCATCAATGTTGAGATCGACCGCATCGAAGCGCAGCTGGGACGCGGCGTGATGAACAGGGCGCATGGTTTCTGGAGCCTC
>NZ_VSZV01000321.1:11663-48226 GCF_008919455.1 Rhizobium sp. PEPV16 | reverse complement strand
CGAATTCTGGAGGGAGGAGATGCGATTTCGCGCTCTCCGACTGTCTTTGCTCTTAGGAATCGTATCGTCAATCCAAGCAATTTGATCTGGACCTTTATCCCTAAAGATGTTGAGAATTTTGAAGAAGCTCAAGCACGCGTAGGCAGGATTATTCAGACCAAGCCCCTCCCGATAGAGGGCAAGTGCCAGACGGGCCTTAGCGTCTGCAGGATCAGGCACGTAAGGGTGAAGAAAATCAGGGGTGGCAACATATGGCCCATTGAACCCGCCCATGGATCGCGGCAAATTTCCTCCACTCCACTGTTCGATCTCGATAGACTGCCCATGTGCCCAGGCCAGTGAACTGAGAAAATGGCTTATCAGCAACTGCCCCGAATCCCGGTCTTCGTCAGGCTGTAAAGAGACAGCGGCGGCGGGATACATTATCCCGGCTGATCCTCCAGCATCGGCCCAAGGTATGAGGAAGATTGTGCGCTCCCGGAACAACACTTCTGTCGTTACAATCGGCCAAGCCATTTGAGAGCGAACACAAGCCACTACCCAATCGCCTCTCATAGCAAGTCGGCCGACATATAGATCCTGCAACTTTGGGACGGCGACTTTTTCGACCATGGCTATGCTTTATCAACTCCTTGGCGTCCTTCGAAGGGTACTTGAAGCAGCCTCAAAGGGGCTTGAATCGGCGGCAGGCAAGTCTATGGCTTCAGCACCCCAAGCGACTTCGCTATAGCCTTGGAAGGGTGCATTCAAACCGCGACGGTTTTTCCGCTGACGCACGCTCGATGCTCACCTTGCTATAGGAAAAGCCCTCCGACGTCGCCAAGCCAATCGAGCCGAAGTATCGTTCAAGAGCGCCTTGATCGAGACCTTAGCCGTAGGCGTCCGCATATCCAATGACACCGGCCGTGCCCGAAAAGTCCCTTCACATAGTCCCGGGACAGAAGCCGAATTTCCCTGTCGCAGGTTGTTCTCCCTATAAACTTAAGTTCTCTACTGGTTGGAAGGACTTGCGACAGGACTTGTGCCTTGTTTTCCAAAGCCCTGTTCGTTGCCGCTTGCTATTCTTTTGCCGTGGAACCCAAGCGTTTCAATGCGACCTGACCCGGTGCGCGCCGGATATGGCATCCGCGCCTCAAGACGCCTTCTGCCAATGCAAGCTGCTGGCGAGATGGCGGATGTTCGCCGACCGGGCTTAACCTTCGCTCTGGATTCATGACCGCACCGAGCCTCCAACTACTCCAGATCTGCAGTCAATCGGGTGAATGGGACCCCTTCGACAGGTTGCGGCTCCCTATATCGCCGTTGTCCAAACGACATCTGTAGGTGTGGCCGAGGCAACCTTGATCGTGGCAGCGAGCGCTGGCGAAGGGCTTTCAGCAAATAACAAAACCTTGATCGACAACGTCAGTTATCGGGACGCCTCATCGGCCCTACTTGCCAGCATTTACAAGTGGAAGGCCAAGTTCGGCGGATCAACAAGTTGCTGTCTTGGGCCTATGCCAAACGCCTGCAACGAGGCCGTGCCCGCGAACACCTCCCACTTCCGTCCACCAACCCGCGCTCCCATCACCCGGCAACACTGCCAGTGTTGCTCTGCAACCAATCCTCAATTCGCTGACAGAGCGAACCGAGAAAGACATCGAAAAACAATGGCTTCGATGCGCCGTCCGGGATAAACGACGGATGCTCGTTCTCGTCCATTACCCACGTGCCAACGATTTCTCATCTTTGGTGACCACCGATCCGTCGTTGCCGAGGTTGATGTTGAATCGAAGTGGCTCGGCAAGTGAAACGCCGTGGTAGGCGACCAATTCGGCGACCTCCTCCTTCGTCAGCTCGATTGGGACAAAGCTCATCGTTACCCCCGTTGAATCGCCAGTATGCAACTTTGATGCGGATAGCTGTGACCCCTGTCAACCCCGGTCAGACTCGCCGAAATCGCGACCAGTGAGAATCTTGGCTCTTCACCTTGAGGGTGTCGATGTGCCAATTGGATGTATGAAATACATATTCCGGTCGGCAAGCCCGGCAAGGACATTATTGAGATCGAACGGTTGTTCTGGAGCTTAGACCTTTGACCGAGCGTTTTTCAACCCACTCTTGCAGTCAGGCTTAATCGAAGGATTTTCCTAGCATTGTCATAAAACGCACAAAGCCCCGCTTTTTTCCGGCGGGGCTTTCCTCCTGCTGATCCGACAGCCAATCTTAGAACTTCACGCCGATTCCGAACTTGAGTTCGTGCTGATCGAGGTCGACATCAACGCCGAGAATGTCTTTCTCGCCGAAGTCATTATACCGATACTCGCCGCGGGCGAAGATGTTGTTGGTGATGGCAAAGTCGACGCCAGCGCCGACGGTGTAACCGTTGAAGGTCTCCGTTTCCTTGTCGAGTCCCGGCAGGTCAACATATCCGCGCGTGGCGGTCCAACCAGCTGCGCCGTAAAGCAGCGCTCTGTCGAAGGCGTAGCCGACACGGCCACGAACAGCGCCGGCCCAATCGGTCCCAACGTCCGCGCCCAGCGCTTCCTCTTCGTTCCAGTTGTATTCGAGGTTGCCCTCGATACCGACAACGAAGTTGTTGTCGAACTGAAAATTGTAACCCACAAATCCACCGAAGACGCCGCCGTTGAAATCCTGAGAATCGCTGGCGCCGCCGACGCTGAAATCACCATTCAGCCAACTGGCGCCGCCATCGATACCGAGATAAGGACCTGACCAGGTGAAAGCCGGCGCAGCCGCAACGGGTGCGGCCGGGATGTCCTCTACGGCATCCGCTGCAAACGCGGTCGTTGCGACAAGTGCTAGAAAAGTGGTGGCGATCGTTAGCTTCATTTTCGTTTACCCCATGTCTTACAACACGCCAGAGGATACAGCCAACTCAACAAATAGCTGCAACGCTAAAGACACACTCGCATAACTATACGATTAGAGAACATATGCGCCAAAGTGGTCGTGACAAGTATCGCGCCATCTAATAACTGCAAGAACGCCCATCACTCGGTCTGAACCCACCCCCGCACGCCGGATTGAGCGGCTGACGCTCATAATAACCGCCGCCGATCGACGACGTCTGGTCGAGGCTTCCGGACGAAGTGCAGCCCGAAATGATCGTGGCAAGGCTGATCAGCGTTCCGGTCGCGATAAATGCGAAAAATCGGTTCATCTGAGCTTCTCCTTCGGAGGGATTTTTAGCCGAAGTTTGCAATCTACCACGCCATCACGAGGGTATGCGAGGACTTATAGGGGTTGAGCGGCCTCGGCGGCCCCCTTCTAACGCCAATGTGATCGTTTTTCAGCCCCACTGCCTCAAGCCATGCACTGTCACATAACTGTCATGCAAAATTGCCCATTGTTATGGCAGCCTGGGCAAAATATATGCTGCCGGCTAACAAAAAAAAGAATGAGTGAACTGCCATGAGTGCCATACATAAACTTTTCAACCGCAATCTCCTGACCCGCTTCGTCGCCGGTCTCGGTGCGGTTCCTCAGCGTATTCGCGACGCACGCGAAGAGCGCAAGCCCGCTATCCATCCATCCTTCATGGACGATTTCGGCGCCTAGTCGGACGATTGGCGAGTCAACAGACTCGTCTGCTCCTGCGATTACGTCCTCCAATGTCATTCCAGTTGATATCTGATGGGAAGCCGCCAGCGGCTTCTGATCAAGTTGCGGCGGAAAATTCCTTCCGGAACCAGATCCGGTCAACGGGCCGGCCTCCGGCATGTCCGCTGATCCTGCCGAATTCGACATATCCGAGCTTCGGGTAAAAGTCCGGGGCCTGGGTCGAGAGTGTGTCGACAGAGGCCGTGACGGCGGCGCGGCGTCGCCCTTCTTCTTCCGCCGCCGCCATCAGCTTTCTGCCGATGCCGCTCAGGCGCAGCGATTTTTCGACCCACAGATTGCCGATGAAGAGAACCGAGAAGGAAACGGACGCCGTTATTGCGGCGATAAGCCTTCCGTTTTCCCGCCAGACGATGGCAAAAGCCTCGCGTCTGATCTCAGCGCTCTCGTTGAAGGCGTTCAGGCCATTGGAAATCGCGGTGGCGATCTCGGACGGGACGGGATCGAGCGTTTCGAACATTGCTTCCTCGTCATCGATGATCGCCAGATAATAGTGAGCCGTCGGTTCCGATCCAGCCATTTCGGCTTTTAAGGTCGGCGGACGGCCTCCGGGTTCAAGCTCCAACGCAGGCGCCCCTTAGATTTTTTTCTCGCTACGCATGCGCCTGTCTTTTCCGCCGCAATAGCTTCACAATCAACCGACAGAAAGCTGTTCCGGGAAACGACAACCAAGGAATGAAAACATGGCGCCGATTTATACCAAAACTGTCCTGATGACCGCACTTCTGGCGCTGCCGCTTGCCGCCGCAGCGCCCGCCATCGCGCAGGAGGCAAAGCCGCGAGAGCCGGTGATTTCGGTGACCGGCGATGGCGAATCGTCCGTCGCTCCCGATATGGCCGTCGTCAATCTCGCCGTCGTCAAGCAGGCGAAAACCGCCCGCGAAGCGCTCGACGAGAACAACAAGGCGATGAACGACGTGCTTGCCGCGCTGAAGAGCGGCGGTATTGCCGAGCGCGACCTGCAGACCTCCGGCTTTTCCATCCAGCCGCAGTACAATTATCCGCAGCCGGTCGACGGCCAGCAGCAGCAGCCGCAACTAATCGGCTACCAGACCATCAATTCGGTCACCGTCAGGCTACGCGATCTCGCCAAGCTCGGCGCGGTGATCGACCAGTCCGTCACCCTCGGCATCAACCAGGGCGGCGAAATCCAGTTCACCAACGACAAGCCGGACGCCGCGATCGAAGAGGCACGCAAGGCCGCCGTCGCCGATGCCGTCAAGAGGGCAAAGACGCTGAGCGAAGCCGCCGGCGTCAAGCTCGGCCGCATCCTCGAGATCAACGAGAATGTGCCGCGCGCAATGCCGCAGCCGGTCTATCGCGCCACGATGATGAAGGAGGCCTCCGACGCTGCCGTTCCCGTCCAGGGCGGCGAGAACAATTACAATGTCAGTGTCACCGTGACCTTCGCGATCGAACAATAAAATGAAAGTGCCGCGCGTCTTTTCAGATGCGCGGCACTGTAAAAAGATTTTCAAAAAGAAAACCGCCCTTGCCGATCCGGGGAGACTGGCAAAGGCGGTTCTTAGCCGCCGCATCGGGGAGACGGGGCGGCGTTTTCTTCCATTGATTAGCGGCGGCGCAGAGCGGGGCAACCGCGCACATTGCCGAAGCTCATTTCATCGGGACCGCGACGCGTCCAGCCCTGGACGATCACGCGGCGCGGGGTGATGTCGACAACCCGGGCGCGGCGCAAGCCGTAATCCCGGGCGAGGTTTTCGGCAAGCTGCGGATTGCAGCCGCGCGACGGGCGGCCGTAGCCTCGCGGCGGAGGCGGACGGCGGTAATCCTGCGGCGGACCACGGTCCGGCTCGCCAATAATGATATTCAACTGTGCTGCGGCCGGGGCCACCGTACCGGCAAGAGTACCGGCTGTCAGCATGACGGCAAGACCCGCCTTTGCCAGAAACTGCATCATCGAAAAACCTTTTCGTTTGAAAGTCGGGCCGGTCGAGCCGCCCTCCCATTACTCCGCATGACGCCGAAGCGTCATTTGGGAATCACTCATACAGGTCAGAGAAGAGACGGCTGAAAGTGTCACCGTCAAGGCAAAAACGGACCGGAAGCGCCGCATCGGCGCCTCCGGCCGCAGTCCTCAGCGCCGGATCAGCGGGCAGCCGCGGACATTCGCGAAGGTGATCCTGTCCCAGCCGCGGCGGTCGCGTCCTGCGACGACGACAACGCGCGGCGACATGCGGGTGATATGGGCTCTCCGCAGGCCGAAATCACGCGCCTTGCGCACCGCGTGCATCGGCGAGCAGCCGCGGATCGGGCGATGATACTGCGCCTCGACGACGAAGTTCGTCTGCGGTCCGGCGGCGGCCGCCGTGGAAACAGTGGCCGGAATAGTGCAGAGGGCGAGCAAAGCCGCAAGCGAAGCCTTGGTCAGGAAATGCGTCATGGGATGTCTCCGTCGATTGAATTCCAAGCTCTCCCTTCAGGGATTGTCTCGACAGTAGACCCAGCAAACTGAATGGCGTTCGAACCGGGCATTCAGTTTGCATTCACAACGATTAACTCTTTCAATCGCTGAGATGCAGCACGATTTCGCGCCGGTGCGGCCGGTCTCGATGTTCAAAGAGATAGAGCCCCTGCCAGGTGCCGAGCATCAACCGCCCCCTGGCGACGGGAATGCCGATCGAGACCTGCGTCAGCGCCGCCTTGATATGCGCCGGCATGTCGTCCGGCCCCTCGGCCCTGTGCACGACCCAGCCCATCTCGGGATCGGAGGCCGGCGGCACGAGGCGGCGGAAGAAGGAGAGAAGATCGGTGCGCACATCGGGATCGGCATTTTCCTGGATCAGCAGCGAGCAGGATGTGTGGCGCACGAAGACCGTGAGAAGCCCCTCCTCTTGCGCCGACGCGCTGACGAAGGCCTCCGCTTGGTGGGTGAACTCGTAAAGGCCCTGTCCGCGTGTGGACAAGGTGAGGATCGTCTGGGGCAAGGCGCTCTCCGCTTCGAGATAACATCTCTCGCGAGTTGGCGCGCCGCTTGCCGCAAGTCAAGCTCGCGCGGGGCAAAGTCAAGCTTGCCCGCCAAAGTCAAGCTTGCCTCAGGCGATCAAAGCCTGAGCAGCGTCTCGAAGCCGCCATAGATCATCCGCTTGCCGTCAAACGGCATCTGCCACTGGTCGCCCTTGAGCCTGGGATCGGCCATCACCTTGGCATTGATGTCGTCGCGCTCCTGGCGCGAGCCGTAGACGATCCAGGAAAACACCACCACCTCGTCCTCCTTCGCCTGCACGGCGCGGGGAAAGGAGGTCAGCTCGCCATAAGGAACGTCGTCGCCGATGCATTCGACATATTCGAGCGCGCCATATTCCTTCCAGATCGAGCCGGCGAAGGTCGAGAATTCCTTATAGGCCTCGATATTCCCCTTCGGAACCGCCACGATGAAACCATCGACATAGGACATTGCACTCCTCCTCTGCATGTCTGCGCCTTGTTATGGCGGAGGAGATAGGACGGCGGCCAGGCAGGTCCAGAGACGAAGCGTTCAACCGCCTTTTCATCTCGGATTTGCGCCGCTGTCGATCGTCCATTCGATTCGTGAGGTTTGACCCCGATCCGGTTTTCCGCTTTACCGGCTTTGCAGAGCAATCCTTCGAGTGAGCATCGGGCGGGACACCATGATTAGAGCGGTCCTTTTTGATCTTGACGAGACCCTCATCGACAAGACCGCTACCGTCCTCGCCTTCCTGCCGCTCCAGTATCAGCGATTTCGTCTTGGCGAGCACGGTGTCGAGGAACAGCGCTACATTGCTGAATTCCTGCGGCTGGAGAAAGCCGGCCTGGTCAGAAAGCGCGATCTTTATCCGCGCCTGGCGGAGACATTCGGCCTTCCAAGCGACCTTGCTGAAGCCCTCTTCCACGACTTCGAGACAGTGTATCCCGGCATGGCTGTTCCCATGTCAGGGGCAAAACAGACCATTTCGGCGCTGAAGCAATACGGCGTTCTAATCGGCGTCGTCAGCAATGGCGAAGGCAATGTTCAGCGACCGAAAATCGCGGCGGCGGGACTGAACGAAGGGCTCGACCTGGTGGTCATTTCAGGAGATATCGGCCTTCGTAAACCGGCACGGGAAATTTTCGAGCTGGCTGCTGGCCGTCTCGACCTGCCCGTCGACAACTGTCTCTTCGTTGGCGACAATCCCGAGGCCGATATTCTTGGAGCAGACAACGCCGGCATGCATGCCGTCTATTTCGGCCCGAAAGACACCTGGCCCGCTTCGCTGCCCTCGCCGCGGTATCGAATAGAGTTGCTGACGCAGCTGATAACCCTTGTCCGAGATCTGAACGCACTCACCGAGGCTTGATAGCGACGAAGCCGCTCCCAAAGGTGAGGCCCATGCATTTGGCCACGGCCTGATGGCCGCACCCGACGCTTTCTGGGCTATACCGCCTTGAGAACGTCGCCGGCTATCCGCTTCGGCTCAATCACGGCCCATTGACCAGCTTGAGGATGAGCTGCTGGATATTGCCGCCGTCACCCATTTCGATCTTGTCGAAGTCGCGGCCGCGCTGGCGTTGTCTCTGGGAGATCTCGCCGAGCCGGCGGGTCAGCTCGATCCTGATCTTCTTGCAATCGGGATCGTCGGCAACGGTGAGGCCGATGCTCGTCGCCTCGATCTCCTTGACCATCTCCTTGATAGTCTCGCCATGCACCCGCTCATGCGCCTGCACGCCTGATATGAAGGCCTCCCAGCTGCTGTTCACGGCGGCCGGCAGCGCAGCAGATGGTTTCGGCAGCGTATAGGTGATGATGAGCTTCGGCCGATTGATCACGATAACGCAGGCATTTCCCTGCGGTTCGTATTTCCTGGTCCAGGTCAGCTTGAAGGTCGTATGCGCGATCGCCCGGCCGAAGCCACTGGCCTTCGGCCCACGCTCGCCGATCGATGCATAGAGCCCGGCCCCCGACGTGCCTGATATCGAATAGGGCCGTACCTCTTCGACCGCCTGCCAATCGGCCAGGGCCACGGCCGGTACCGACGTGAAAACTGCCGCAATCATGTAGAACAGAAAATTTGTCGTCACGCGCGGCTCCGCCGAATGATGTGTCGGGCCGAACCTAACGGGAGCGGTCGCCGCTTTCAACGCGTCATGCATATGCTAGCCCTGCAGCGTCTTGACCTTGGTGAGATCGGGGAAGAGCCGCATCCACAGGAGCACGACGACGATCGTGCCGAAGCCCCGACGATGCCGGTGGCGACGGGGCCGAGGGCTGCCGCCATCATGCCGGATTCGAATTCGCCGAGCTGGTTGGAGGTGCCGATGAACAGCGAGTTGACGGCGCTGACGCGGCCACGCATCTCGTCCGGCGTCAGAAGCTGCACCAGCGAGCTGCGCACGACGACGCTCACCGTATCGGACGCGCCGACCACGAACAGCGCGACCACGGAAAGCGCGATATTGGTCGAAAGCGAGAAGACGATGGTGGCGACGCCGAACACGGCGACGGCGGCAAGCATCTTGCGCCCGACATTGCTGCTCAGTGGCCGGCGGGCAAGCACGATCGACATGGCGAGCGCACCGACCGCCGGGGCCGCGCGCAGAAAACCGAGGCCCCAGGGACCGGCATGCAGGATATCGCTAGCGAATATCGGCAGCAGCGCCGTCGCGCCGCCGAGCAGCACCGCGAAGAGATCGAGCGAGATCGTCCCGAGCATCACCGGCCGGCTGCGGATGAAGGAGACGCCGGCAAAGACCGAGGCGAGCGTCACCGGCTCACGCTTGGCAGGGCTCCATTGCATGCGGATCGAGATGACGTTGAAGCTTGCGACGGCAAAGAGCAGCGCGGAGATAGCAAAAGGCGCGACGGGGTGGAGGCCATAAAGCAGGCCGCCGAGCGAGGGGCCGATGATCATCGCCGTCTGCATCATCGATGTGGAGGTTGCGACCGCCTTCTGCAGCATCGAGGCCGGCACGATGTTCGGCAGCAGGGCCGCCATGGTCGGGCGCTCGAAGGCGACGACGGCGCCGAGCACGGTGACGGCGGCAAGGATGCCGGCCGGTGTCAGCCATTGCTGCCAGGTGGCAACGGCCAGCACCAGCGCCGTCACCGCCTCGATCAACTGGCAGACAAGTCCGATGCGCCGCCGATCGAACCGGTCGGCGACATGGCCGACGACGAAGGTCAGCACCGCCATCGGGAGAAACTGGCACAAGCCGACGAGGCCGAGCGCAAAGGCGCTGTGCGTCTGATCGTAGATCATCCACCCCATGGCGATGCCAATGGACTGGAAGGAAAGCGAGGAAAAGACGCGGGAGGCGGCGAAGTTCAGATAGCCGGGGTGGCGAAGAACGCTCCCCGGGCCTTAGGATATGTCCATTGCGATGTCACCGGCCGGCAGCGCGGGTCCGCCAGCCTTTATAAGAGTTTTCAAGGTCGGAGCGGTGTTCTGCCCGAATGGACGAATTGTCAATCGCAATGAGCTGGTGTCACCGGATTGTGTGATGCCTCGGTTTTAGCGCGGTTCCCTGGAGATGCTGAGATAGCCGGGATCGAATTCGGCGATTTCCTGCAGGCGTTCCCAGTCGACGATGGTGATCGTCCGGTTCTCCCAGGTGAACACGCCCTCGCGCCTCAGCGCCTGCAGCGTCTTGTTGAGGTGGACGACGGAGACGCCGAGCACGTCGGCCATCTCGATCTGCGTCAACGGAAACTGGAAACTTGCGCCGCGCGTCCGCTTCACCACCTGCAGCCGCACGAAGAGTTCGCAGACGAGATGGGCGATATGGGCGCGCTTGGAGCGGCGGCCCATGGCGACAATCCACTCGCGGTGGATGGCGCCATCCACCAGCGTATCGAGCCAGAGCAGCCGGGTCAGATGCGGCATGCCCTCGGTGATCGCCTTGAGATCGGCGTGATCGGCGAACGCAACATGACAGGACGACAGCGCGACGATGCCGTGATCCATCTTCTTGATCGGGAAAGCATGCAGATCGACGAAATCGCCGGCGACATGTAGCGCGGTGATCTGGCGGCTGCCATCGGCCATCACCTTATAGCGCGCCGCAAAACCATCGAGCAGCAGCGTGCTGTAGCCCGGTCGGCTCCCTTCGGAGACAAGATCTTCTCCGGCGGCAAAATACCTGTCTTTGACGATGATCGCTCTGAGATGGCTTTCCTCCTCGGCCGATAGCACATCGCGGCTTCCAAGGTTCAGGAGCAGAGATTCAATCACGGGTTTGTCCGCCGATAGCGCAAAAGTTCCTGACCATTTCGATGCGACCTGTATTTTCTATAAGAATCAATGCCTAGCCTCGGGAACAATTGTCTTCATCTGTGATTTCTCCTGTGACGCGCAGGAAAAAACATGGCTCGCTACTATTTCGATCTACACAACGGCGAAGGTCCCACGCGCGACGAGCACGGCACCGAGCTCAGATCTCGTGAAGACATTCCAAAAGAGGTGACCCGCATCCTGCTGGATGTGGCCCGTGACGAACTGCCCGCGGGTGATCGCATGACGATCGCCGTCACCGTTCGCGACGAAAGCGGCGATCCGGTCACGGTTGCGAGCCTCGTCTTCAGCAATGAATGGCTCGACGTCTTACGATAGCGGCCGCCGTTTAAGGGCTGCCGCCGGTCACACATACGCATCAATCCGACTCGGTCGATCGTGACGCGACGCTAAGAGCCGCCCTCGTGGCCGGCAATTAAATTTGACATAGTCTTTCGATTGCTTCAGCTCGACCGACAGCTATGCAAGGCAGGCACGTCGGTCGCGGCTATTTCGAAATTTCTTCGAGAATCAGCCGGATTTCCGCCAGCGGCCGCCGGCTTTCATCGAAGAGTTCCACCGACAGCATATTTAAAGGTGCAGCCGGCAAGCCTTCGGCGGCCATTTCCGCGAGAACGCGCCGCGCCTCCGCTTTCGCAGCCTCGATAGAGTCGAAATCATATCCCGTCTCGGTCGCCCCGACGCCATCCCGATCGAAAAGCTGAAAGTAGAATTTCGGCACGACACATCCCCGGCTAGATAACTCTAACGGTCCCGTGGCGAACATGTTCCGCCGGAACGGCTTCGATGTCATGCGCAGCGTCAGAAAGCGCCGGCTTCCGGAGAGGCCATTTCCTCGATACCGTCGACGCGGTCGGGATAGAAGGCGAGATGGTCCTTGATGTTGCTGACGGCGGCATTCGGCTTCTCATAGGTCCACACAGCATTCTTCGCACGCTCGCCGCCCGGAATGATGCTGTAATAGGCGGCATCACCCTTATAGGGGCAATGGCTGCTGTGGTCGGTGCGTTGAAGCAGCGACATGTCGACATCCTTGCGGGGAATATAATGGACCGGCGGATAGGAGGCTTCGCGCAGCGTCAGCGCATCGCGGCTGTCGGCGATCGTCTTGCCGGCAAGCGTGACGACGACACGAGAGGGATTATGCTCAACGGTGATCGGATGATCCGGCCCCGGAATCTTGATCGACTTATCTGACATCTTTTCTGACATGGGGGATTCGTCTCCAGGAGGTATCGATCCCACTGAGATAGGGCGGACATGTCGCCGGCCCAAGGCCTCGAACCTACTGATCTGACGACACCTGAGATCAACCTCAGAATTCGAAACGCGGTGATACCGAACTGAATATCGCCGTTTTCGCCACCACCGGCCAGTGACGTGCAAGCGCATCCGCAGCTGTTTCGACCAGGCGGGCGATGTCGTCGCCGGCAGAGACGTGCAAGGCCTCGACAACGATCAGCACCGAGCGCGTCGTCTCCCGCACCGCCGAAAGCCCGCTCTGCCGGTTCGTCCAGCGCCGCGCATGAGCCCTGTGTCCATCGTCTGCGAAGATCACTTCGTTCGCCTCCGGATGCTCGATTTCGCCGGCGAAGGTCAGATAGGTCTCGTCACCCTTGGCTCGCCGGACTTCGAGATCGCCAGCGATCTTTTCGACGTCGAAGACGGCGACCGGAATGGCGAAGGCGAGCGAAGTCGCATTGCAGAGATCGATGAGCGGATGCAGGCGCGGCAGCGCATGTTCCTGGCGGAAGCGGCGCAACAACGCCTCGGAAGCGCAGCGATATTGCGTCGGCTTCAGCCCCATACGGGAAAAGCCGCGCCGCCAGGCCTGGATTTCGGGGAATTCGCCCTCCTGCGCTTTGACCAGCCGGGCCTCGGCGATCGCGCTGAAGCTTACGATTGCCGCCTCGACATCGGCATCTGCATGGATGCCGTCGGCATGGAGCGCGCCGGCGCGAAGCTCCGGAAAGGCCTGCCACATGGCATCGGAATGGCTGAACTGCATGGTCTATCTCCCTCCGGCAAGTTTCACTGAACGGCTCCCGGCAAAGGCAAGCCCGAGCACGGCCGCAAGCACGCAAGCGATACCCGCGATCTGGCTGAGCCCGACCGGCTCGCCAAGAATGATGAAGGCAAGCATGACGGCGGAAACCGGCGCCAGCGCGGTGAAGAGCGCGGCCTCCGTGCCACTCACCCTTTCTGCCCCCGCATACCACAGCAGAAATCCGCCGACGGTCGGCACCAGCGCATAATAGACGACGGCGGCGACAGCGCTTGCCGAAATACCATCTGCGAAAGGCACTTCGAAAATAGCCGGGATGGCGGCAACGATAAAGCCGATGCCGGCCATCAGCGTCGACTGCGCAAGCGGCGCAATCTCCGTCTTCAGCCTTTTGTTCAGCAGGATGAACAGCCCCTCGCAGACGACGGCCAGGAAGATCAGCGCATTGCCGGAGAGCGCCCCTCCGGCCGTATCCGGCGTGAGGGCGATCGACAGCACGCCCGCCGTCGCAAGCGCCACGGCAAGAAGCAGGGCACGCTGCGGCCGTTCGCGCAGCAGCAGGATGGAGATTGCGGCCGACACCACCGGCAGCGTGCCGATGATGACGCCGGCATCGGCCGCCGAGGTCAGGCTGAGGCCGGAGATCAGCAGCGTCGTATAACCGACACTGCCGGCCCCGGCCTGAATGACAAGGATGAGGCGGTCTTGCCTGGAGAGTTTCGGCAGCCGGGCACCGGTCGCCCGCATCAGCAGGAGAAGGACAGGAAAGGCGATGGCGAAGCGCAATGCGGTGGCGCTGAACGGCGGCAGACCCGATGCGATGAGTTTGCTGGCGACGACGGTGCTTCCCACAGTCAGCATCGCCAGCGCCAGATAGACATAACCTTGAACCTGCCTCGACATTCAGCGCCTCCTGTTGGATGCGCCGAGAAAACAGCAGGAGACGGTCGGGGTCTTGAACGAAATTGCACAGGTGCAAAGCAGCTGCTCAGAGAAAGGCGCCGGCATAGAGGCGCGGCGACAGACCGTATTTGCGCACGAAGACGCGCGTCATGTGGCTCTGATCGGCAAAGCCGCTGGCAAAGGCCGCTTCCGCAAGCGGCATGCCCTGAGCGATCAGCCGGCGGGCGATATGAATGCGGGCTTGGACGAGATAGGCGTGCGGCGTCAATCCGGTCGCCTTGGCAAAACCGCGCAGAACCTGGAAGCGGCTGAGTCCGCTTTCCCTGGAGAGATCGGCAAGCGAAACGGCGGCAAGCGGATCGTCGTCGATCAGGTCTCGTGCCGCGCGGATCGACGCCGGCACCAGTGGCCGCTCTTCGGCACCGCAGCGCTCGCGCATGACATCGGCGACGAGTTGCAGAAGCAGTTCCTCATGCAGCAACTCGTCCGCCGCTCCATCGCCGGTCACCGCGCGAAACAGCGCTTCGAAACGGGCGGCGATCGCCGCATTGCGGATGACGGGATGCGGAATTTCCGATCGTCCTGCCCCGTCTTCGCTGATCTCTCGCGACAGACCGGTGACGATGGCGGGATCGAAATAGAGGATGCGCCACGACCGGCCCTCGCCGATCGGCGCGCCGTCATGCACCTCGTTCGGATTGACCGTGATGATGTCGCCGGCCTCAGCCTCCACCATGCCGCGGCCGCTGAGCGACGACTGTGCCCCGGCGGATATCAGGCCGATGCCGAACTGCTCATGCGTATGGCGCGCAAAGCTGTGATGCGTTGCCGCCTCCACCGCTTCGACGCCTGATAGCGCCGAGCGCAACATCCTGAACTGGTTTTTCGCCATTATCTGCCCGCAGGTCCGATCGCCGGATACTCTGCCAGCCGCCGTGAGATGACGCAATCGTTGCGGCTAAACCGGCTGCTTAGAAGAACTCGTCGAGCAACTGGTAGTAGGCGAGCCTTGCCGGATCCGCGGCCGGCATGCCGTAGCGATCAAGGAAGGGCTGCACCAGCGCCTCGCCGAAATTGTGGGCAATGCTGCGGCAGGCGAGCGCGATATCCTGATAGCGGTCGGCGACGCCGAGACGGCTGCAGTCGATGTAGCCGGAGAACCCGTCTTCCGAAGCGATGAAATTCGGCAGACAGGCATCACCATGGGTAACGACGAGATCCTCGCGGCCAGGCCTCCCGCTTTCGAGATCGGCAAAAAGCACCTGGGCACTCCCAAGCCGCATCTCATCGAAATCGGTCTCGTCAATGATGCCGGCCTGCATCCGCGCTTTTGCCGTCGCGATACGTGTCTCCAGCCGATGGTCGAAGGGGCAGGATGCGATCGGCAGACGATGCAGGTCAAGAAGTGCAGCAGGCAGCAGTTCAACCCGCGCAAGCGGCGTCAGCACTGATGCACTGGCGAGATCACTCCCGGGCAGTGCACTGATCAACAACCGGTTGCGCGCACCGTCGCTGTCCTCTGCAATGATATCGGGACAGGGCAGACCGGAAGCCTTGACCCAGCGAAGCCTGGCGGCCTCGTCAGCGAGTTCGCCGAAAGGACCGACCTCTTCGACCTTCAGATAAAGCGTCGGCAATCCCGGAGCTTCCAGCCGGAAGACACTTGCGGCGGAGCGGCCGAGCGCATCGCGTTCGAACCGGTAACCGGCCAGACGGGCATCAAGCGCGCTCGCCGGCGGCGGTTGATCCTCTTGGAAAATCGACATGATATCTAGGCCATTGATGCTGGCGCATTATCCCGACAAGGCGGGCCACTGCAAGCGGCGCGAGCCCTCTGCGACCTCAATGAACGGTTTCGGCGGGTGCGGCTTCGAGAAGGATTTCGAAAGCCTCTTCCAGAGCAGCCACCAGAATATCGGTCAGCTCATCGCCTTTGTTTTCCAGAAACAGCGCACTGACGGCTTCGTCCTGATGCTCAAAGAAACGCTCGATCTCGTTCGACATATCATCTGTCCTCTTCTTCACCGGAATCATCACGGCCATGAAAAGAGGCTAGGTGCGGTTCCTTGCGCGTGGCTTGTTCCCGAATGAGACGCAGTCCAGGATCGCTAGGACTAGTCACGAATTTCATATTTCGCATACTGACTGCGGGGGATCAATCCACCAACTTCGTGGGCAAACGACACGACTTTCGTCGCGTCCTCATCCACCTCGCAACGGAAACGAACCTGGTACCAGCCCTTGACGGTACCAAAGGCGGCATCTCTCACATCAAGGATGGTACCGGTTCGCAATCCAAAACTAGGCAATGCGGACGGGAAATAACGCGGCGAACCGTGAACGAGTTGGCCCTGAAGCTCGGTGGCGCAAAGCGTGGCCACTCGCTCTTTGCGCGGAAGACCACTGACCGCAGTTTGCGCAAACAAACTGCCATCTTCCGTCCGTGAAAACAGAGTTTTTGCCTTGGGCAGATCGTCTTTAGCTATCACTTTCGGTTTCTCAGCCGTCTGCTGCTCCGGCGGCTTGGCCCGCTCGATACTTGTATTGGCTTCGCCAGAGACGTCTGTCGGTGGCCCATTTCGCTCTGGGGAAACGTCAGTCGTCGCGACCTCAGGAAGCTTCACGTCGTCCGGCACCGGTTTTGACGGAGGCTCCTCAGTTTTTGGTTTTTCTGCAGCAGTCTTTGTCGGCATCTGCGCCGGTTCGGCATCGTGCTGCGGCGGAGTTGTTGCGGGTTTGGTTTCGCCCTGAGGAGAATTTCCCGCCAACGACTTTTTGGGGCCACTATTCCTGTCGCCAAACTCGATGACAGGGCTCAGAGTCGGCATGGGCCTCGGCTTAGCTTGCTCGGGAGTCTTGCTGGCCGGCGGAGGCGGTGGCGGAGGTGGTGGCGGCGGTGGCGGAGGTTCCTTCTTGGCCTCTTCCGGCGGCTTCGGCTCCGGTGGCTTGGGCTTAGGCTCCGGCTTTTTCTCCTCCGGCGGCGGGACGAGTTCCACCTTCACGCTCTCGTCTTCGGCAGGCTTCGGCTCGATCTTCGGCAGCCCGAAAATGAGAAGAGCAACGATAGGAATATGGGCAGCAACGGACGCGACGACGCCCCAGCGGATTTCAGGCCGCTGCTTTCCCGTTTCGTGCTGCGCTTCCGCCGGTTCTACGTCTTCTTCTGTCACAGCAGCGATGTGGCCTCTAAAGCCGGCAGCATCAAGCCACAAAAGAAAAAAACCGCGTGATCGAGCAGCGACGAGGGTTATTGGTCGGCGGCGCCATCCTCGGCCACCAGATTGTGCTCTTGCCATTCACCTTGCGGAATGGCATCGCCGACGAGGAAGGCGAAGGACACGATCTTGCCGGAGCCGGCATCGAGCTCGCATTTGAATTGGATGTTGTACCACTTGCGTTTGCTGCGGAAGGCGCCGCCCTTCACCTCGACGCTGTTGCCGCTGACCTTCTCCGCCGCCATCGCATAGGGCGCAAGCGCATCCGGCGCCATGGCCGGCTGCGTCCGGCGGACCTGCTCCAGCGCCTCGAGATCACAGAGCTGCAGATTGCGCTCGCTGCCGGCAAGGCCACGCAGCGCCTCGCGGGCGCGGCGGCTGCGTGGATCGGCAAGGACCTCGTCGGAAAACAGCTGTCTTGCCTCGACGAATTCCGTCGGCTTAGGCGCCGGCGGAGCGATTGGTGCCGCGGGGAGCATTGCCGCGGCAGGCGGATTATTTGCTACCGGCGCCGCCGGCTCGGCTTCGGGTTTAGCCGCCTCAGGCTTTGCCTCTTCCGGAGAAGGCGCTTTGGCGCGGGCTCAGGCATTTTCAGCGATTCCACGGCCTGCGGGACGATCTCCACCGAGAGACCATCATCCGGCAATGGCAGCGGCGGCTCGGCCTTCGGCAACAGCAGCAGAAGGAGCAGGATCGCGATGGCATGCAGCGCGAACGACGCCGCAGCGCCCTGCTGGATCCCGTCATCCCATTTGCCCGCCGCCAGTTCCATCGGTCAGGAAGCGGCTGTCGGACGATCGATGACGATCATGAAACTGAGGAGCGCTTTCATCATGAGTTTGCCGAAAAGTCGGGCCGGAGCCTGCCGCGGAAATTGAAGCACGCCGCGACACTGCCAGCGCAGCGAGTGCTCCGCAACATCTAAGATCGACAATCTCCGGCCCTAGAGCCTTTCCGGGTTAGATTGAAGCATTCTGTTGGCTCAAACGGAGTCGGATGGTCGACCGGCCGGCGCGCGTCGTAGCCAAGCTCTACGGCCAAGCCGGCCGGTCGATCAGCCGGCCCGTTTCAGCCAACCCGAAGGGCCGGGCATCTTTCCGCCAGGGCAGAGGTGATCGGCTCGGACGTACCAAGGGGTATGCCCTTCGCCAATCGCCTCTGCCCTGACGAAAACCTGCTCCGGCAGAATGCTTCAATCTAACCCGGAAAGGCTCTAGCTACCCGAGCGAGCCAATGAGATCTCGGTAGGCGGCCTCCGGGAATGCCTTCAACGTCTCAGTGCGGACATTGCCGCCCATCGCCAGCGAAAGGGTAAAATGCGCCATGACGGCATCATCGGGCGCCTCGCAGACGGCGACCATGTCATGCCCGCCCATCGTCAGGTAGAATTGGTTGATGGAGCCTCCGACGCTGGTGAGCAATTTCTTCGCGGCATCCAGCCGTTTTGCCGAGTCGCGCACATTGCGGATGCCCTGATCCGTCCAATTGATCAAAAGAATGTAAGTGGTCATGTCGCACCTCCCAGAGCATGATGCCGAAAAGTGTCAGCCGTTTTCGGACGACGTCATGCTCTATTTCTTTGATGTGGATCCAGATTCAGATTTTAGGCCCGTCAGGCCTGAAATCACCCGGATCTAGCGGAGGATTGGTTCACGCAGGCACACGTCAACCCTCGCTCGCGCGTTGCGATCGATGCCTTCCCCCGTGGCCGGATTATAGGCTTGTCGCCATGGAGGGACAAGAAAGATGCCGGGATCATTGGTATTAGTCATGAAATCGGCATAGGGGGCGATCCTATTGATCGCACCCCTGCCACACCACCCGGCATGCGGGTCCGCACCGGGCGGTTCGAGAGATTGAGGTTAGACGAGTCTGGGCATTCCGAGCTGGTCTGCCCATTTGATCGTGAGGACGGCGTTGAGGAGCTTTGCGCTGTTGCGCCACCAGTGGCCGGCATTTGTTGCCACTTGCCGGGCCACATCGAATTTTGCTCCCCTAGCCGTCAACTCCCGGAAGATGGTCCTGCTATGCTTCCATTGCTTGAGCTGGATAGCCCGCAATCGGTGGCGCATCCACTCGTCCAACGCTTGCCGGACCGACGGTGTTTGCGCCAGCCGGAAGTAGGCTTTCCATCCGCGCACGAAGACGCTTAGCCGTTCGACCACGGCCTTCAGAGACCGTCCCGTCACGCGCGACGTCAGTTCGCGGATGCGATCCTTGAACGCCTTGATGGCCTTGTCGGCAACCCGTCTCTTGACCCTCCCTCCGGCTCGCCAGAAGGCGTAGCCGAGGAATTTCCGGCCGAAGACGCTGGCAACGGCGCTCTTGGCCTCGTTCACCGTCAGGTGAAGTCGGCCATAGAGGCGCCGCAGCAGGGCCATCACCCGTTCACCCGCCCGCCGCGACCGCACATAGACGTTGCAGTCGTCGGCATAGCGGCAGAAGGCGTGGCCCCGCCGTTCAAGTTCCTTGTCCACCTCATCCAGCAACACATTGGCCAGAAGCGGCGACAATGGCCCGCCCTGTGGCGTGCCTCTGGTCCGCTTGATGACCACACCCCCATCAACAATGTCGGCGTGCAGATAAGCCCGTACCAGGCGGATCACGCCGGGATCAGGGATTTTCTTGCGCAGACGGTCGATCAGGATGTCGTGGTCGACCCGGTCGAAGAACTTCTCCAGGTCAACGTCCACAACGACCCGCCGCCCGGACTGCACGAACGATTGCGCCGCCAAGACGGCATCGTGCGCACTCTTTCCCGGACGGAAGCCGTAGCTGTGCTGGCTGAAAGTCGGATCGAGGATCGGCTGCAGGATTTGCAGGAGCGCCTGTTGGATCAGGCGGTCCAGCACCGTGGGGATACCAAGCTCACGCTCGCCACCCCAGGCTTCGGGATCATCACCCGACGCACCGGCTGCGGCCGGTACGTCCCCTCCCGCAGGCTGTCGCGGATGGCGGGCCAGGCGGTGCGCAGCATCGCGGCCGTCTGGTCGATGTCCAGTCCGTCCGCGCCAGCCGCGCCTTTGTTGGCCCGCACCTGCTTCCAGGCCTTCAGGAGGTTCTCTCGCCTCAGGACCGCCTCAAGCAGCCCTGCGCCTGTGTCGTTCCCGATCTTCGGCGGGGGCGCGGCTTCGTCAAGATCGCAGCACCGACGGGCTTCACCCGTCTGCCTCTCCGACCTCCCGGACATTCCCGGCATCTGACGCATGGCCTTGCTCATCCTCGGGGAAACTTCACTCTCTCTCGTTCGGCCCTTCGTTCGCGCCAAAGCGCTCCCTACTACGGCCTCTGCTGACTTCTCACTCCCGCTCGACACCGTCGCCCTTTCAGGCGCAAGGCGAGATCTCCCCAGGTAAGAACGCATTCCTTCACTGCACGACCGCCGGATTTACGCCACCGCCCCTTGGTCACAAGAGCTTCGCGGTCGCTTGCCCGCTCGCCCTGGTCGGCACCGCCTCATATCCGGTTCTTGTCCATCGGCCCGCAGTTTCGATCCACGCTTCCTTCCCACGGTCAGTCACCCTTCCGCAGTTGCGCTTCTCTTCGCTCGCTATGACCAGCTTACGGTGGGACTTGCACCCACAAGAATGCGCCCATGCTGGGCGCACAAGCAAAAGCCGGGCGCGAAGCCCGGCTTTTCCAATCAGAACGACGTGGCCGAAGCCTTAGCTGTCGAGGAAGCTTCTCAGCTTTCTGGAGCGGCTCGGATGCTTCAGCTTGCGCAGCGCCTTCGCCTCGATCTGGCGAATACGTTCGCGGGTGACCGAGAACTGCTGGCCGACTTCTTCGAGCGTGTGGTCGGTGTTCATGCCGATGCCGAAGCGCATGCGCAGAACACGTTCTTCGCGCGGCGTCAGCGAGGCGAGAACACGGGTCGTCGTCTCGCGCAGGTTCGCCTGGATAGCGGCGTCGATCGGCAGCAGCGCGTTCTTGTCCTCGATGAAATCGCCGAGATGCGAATCCTCTTCGTCGCCCACAGGGGTTTCGAGCGAGATCGGCTCCTTGGCGATCTTCAGGACCTTGCGGACCTTTTCGAGCGGCATGGCCAGCTTTTCGGCCAGTTCTTCCGGTGTCGGCTCGCGGCCGATCTCGTGCAGCATCTGGCGCGACGTGCGGACGATCTTGTTGATCGTCTCGATCATGTGCACCGGAATGCGGATCGTGCGGGCCTGGTCGGCGATCGAACGGGTGATCGCCTGACGAATCCACCATGTCGCATAGGTCGAGAACTTGTAGCCGCGGCGGTATTCGAACTTGTCGACCGCTTTCATCAGGCCGATATTGCCTTCCTGAATGAGGTCGAGGAACTGCAGGCCGCGGTTCGTGTACTTCTTGGCGATGGAGATGACGAGGCGAAGGTTCGCTTCGACCATTTCCTTCTTGGCGATGCGCGCTTCGCGCTCGCCCTTCTGCACCATATGCACGATGCGGCGGAATTCCGAGATCGAGATACCGGTTTCGGTCGCCAGATTCTGGATTTCCTGGCGAATGTCGCGGATCGTCGTGTTTTCGCCCCTGGCGAATTCCTTCCAGCCGCGGGCGGCCAGATTGCCGATCGACTTCATCCAGTTCGGATCGAGTTCGGCGCCCTGGTACTGCTCCAGGAAGGAGTCGCGCTTGACGCCGTAGGATTCGGCCAGACGCAGCAGGCGGCCCTCGTTGGAAACGAGGCGCTTGTTGATGTCGTAGAGCTGCTCGACGAGGGCGTCGATGCGGTTCTGGTTCAAGGACAGAGATTTGACGGCTTTGATGAGCTCATCTTTGAGTTCCTTGTAACGGCGCTCTTGGGCAGTGGACAGCGTGCCGGAAGCCGACAGCCGCTGCTCGACCTGCTGGTCCTGCAGCTTGCGCAGCTTCTTGTAGGTCTCGGCGATCGTATCGAGCGTCTCCATCACCTGCGGGCGAAGCTCGGCTTCCATCGCCGCCAGCGAAAGGTTGGATTCGTCCTCGTCCTCTTCCTCCTCCTCGGGAGGCAGGCCTTCGCCGCCGACATCGGTGATGTCGTCGTCGCCGGAGCGGGCGCGACGGGTCTTTTCTTTCTCTTCTGCGAGCTTGCGATCGGCTTCGATCTTCTCCGGGCTCTGGAACTGCGGCGCAGCCTTGGCTTCAGGGCCGGAATAGGTCGTTTCGAGATCGATGATCTCGCGCAGCAACGTCGTGCCTTCGTTGAGTTCGTCGCGCCAAATGATCAGCGCCTGGAAGGTCAGCGGGCTCTCGCAGAGACCCGCGATCATCGTCTCGCGGCCGGCCTCGATACGCTTGGCGATCGCGATTTCGCCCTCGCGGGACAGAAGCTCCACCGAGCCCATTTCGCGCAGGTACATGCGCACCGGATCGTCGGTACGGTCGGTCGGTTCTTTTTTCTTGGCAGTCGCAAGCGCGGTGCCGCTCGAGGGCGCGAGTTCGCCGCCTTCGCTCTCCTCGTCGCCGCCGGCGTCGTCGTCATCGCTGCCGCCGGAAGCACCGGCTTCCTCGGCTTCCTCGTCTTCGATGACGTTGATGCCCATGTCGGACAGCATCGACATCGTGTCTTCGATCTGCTCGGACGTCACTTCTTCGGACGGCAAGACGGCGTTCAGCTCGTCCATCGTCACATAGCCGCGCTTCTTGGCGGCCTTGATCATCTTCTTGACCGCGTCGTCGGAAAGATCGAGAAGAGGGCCGTCGCTTGCGCTGTCGCGTTCGACTTCCGCGTCTTCGTTCTCTTTGACCTTGGTTGCCATTTATATCGTCGCCTTCCTGACGCTATCCAATCTCGCTACGGTGAACGGGCTGTCTCAGGGCCTGACGCGCCGCACGCGCCGCCCTCGAATCACCTTTGCCCACCTAACGGGATGACATTTAAAGCCTGATTAACCACGATTACCGGCACCGGACAGCAAAGCTTTCTTGCTCTTGGATTTCCGGCCATGGTTGCGCGATCCGCCTTGACCCAGTTCACCATTCAACAAGTCGAACGGTGATTCCCACATTTTTTGTTCTCGTCAAGCTTTTCCAGAAAAAAAGCCCACAAAAATACGGAAAAAGCCTTATCCACAGGCTTTGAACCGCGGCAGCGATTGCGAACCCTTATTTAAGATGCGGCGAACAAAAGACAAGGGCAGCAAATATTTTGCCCGCCGTACCAGTCATTTCTGCCATTTTCGCAGTTGTGCGAAGGATCTATTCGCCATTGCCTGACGGATATCGGCTAACGCGCCGCGCCGTCATACGGCTTCACCGTCAGCGCGCCGATATCGACCGCGGGAATGCAGCGCAGATTGATCGAAGCCATCGCCGCGCCGTTCGGACCCACGGCCTCGCCGAACGGCGCGATCCCGCAATGGGCGCAGAAGTGATGCCGAATGACATGTCGGTTGAAAGTATAAGTCGAGAGATTGCCCTCCGGCGTTTTCAGCGCCAGCTTCTCGCGCGGCACGAAGGCGAGAAGTCCGCCGCGCCTGCGGCAAAGCGAACAATTGCAATCGAGCGCCTCGGTGAATTCGCCTTCGACCTCGAAAGCCACGTTGCCGCAATGGCAGCTACCTTCATAGAGCATGTCGTCTCCTCACATCCAGTCCATCACGACCTTGCCGGAATTGCCCGACCGCATCGCCTCGAAGCCGTCGCGAAAATCGTCGATGCCGATCCGGTGGGTGATGATGGGCGCGAGATCGAGACCGCCCTGGACGAAGGCGATCATCTTGTACCAGGTCTCGAACATCTCGCGGCCGTAGATGCCCTTGAGATTGAGCATCTTGAAGATCACCTTGTTCCAGTCGATTTCGAAGCCCGCCGGCGCGATGCCGAGAATGGCGATCTTGCCGCCATTGTTCATCTTGTCGATCATATCGCGGAAGGCAGGTGCGGCCCCCGACATTTCCAGCCCGACGTCGAATCCCTCCGTCATGCCGATCGCCTTCATCACATCGGCGAGGTTTTCCTTCGATGCATCGACGACATGGTCGATGCCGAGCTTGCGCGCCAGCTCCAGCCGGTGCGGATTGATATCGGTGATGACGACCTTGCGGGCGCCGGATCGCTTGGCGACGAGCGCGCCCATGATGCCGATCGGCCCGGCACCGGTGACGAGCACGTCCTCGCCGACGAGATCGAAGGAGAGCGCGGTGTGCACGGCATTGCCGAACGGATCGAAGATCGCGGCGATCTCGTCGGAAATATCATCCGGGATCGGCACGACATTGCTTTCGGGAATGCAGACGAATTCGCCGAAGGAGCCCGGCCGGTTGACGCCGACGCCGAGCGTGTTGCGGCAGAGATGTCCCCTGCCCGCCCGGCAGTTGCGGCACTTGCCGCAGACGATATGCCCCTCGCCGGAGACCCGCTCGCCGACATGATAGCGGGTGACCGCCGAACCGATCTCGGCGATCTCGCCGGAGAATTCATGGCCGACCACCATCGGCACCGGAATGGTCTTCTGCGCCCATTGGTCCCAGTTCCAGATATGGACGTCGGTGCCGCAGATCGCCGATTTCTTCACCCGGATCAGCACATCGTTCGGCCCGACCTCGGGCACCGGCACATTCTCCATCCAGAGCCCGACTTCCGGTTTCGCTTTGACCAGCGCCTTCATCATGTTCGACATCAGCAATATCCACCCTTACTTGGCGCCCGACTTTGCTGTCCCCCCTTCTCCCCAGCGGGGAGAAGGTGCCCGTAGGGCGGATGAGGGGGCGGCACGGCACGCCGTCAAACTCAAATCACACCCAGTTCCCGCCCTGCCTCGGCAAAGGCCGCAATTGCCCGCTCCACATCCGCCCGCGAATGCGCCGCCGACATCTGTGTGCGGATGCGGGCCTGGCCTTTCGGTACGACGGGGAAGGAGAAGCCGATCACATAGATCCCTTTCTTCAGCATCAGGCCGGCCAAATCCTGGGCGAGTTTGGCATCGCCAAGCATGACGGGAATGATCGGATGGCCTTCGCCGGCAAGCGTGAAGCCGAGCTTGGTCATTTCGGTGCGGAAGAGATCGGCATTGTCGGAAAGGCGCTTACGCAGGGTATCGCCGTTTTCGATGAGGTCGAACACCTTGAGCGAGGCGGCGGCGATGACGGGCGCCAGCGTATTCGAGAACAGATAGGGCCGCGAGCGCTGCCGCAGCCATTCGACGACTTCCGCCTTGGCCGAGGTATAGCCGCCCGAGGCGCCGCCGAGCGCCTTGCCGAGCGTGCCGGTGATGATGTCGATCCGGCCCTCGACGCCGCAATATTCCGGCGACCCACGGCCGTTCTTGCCGACGAAGCCGACAGCATGGCTGTCATCGACCATGACCATCGCACCGTATTTCTCGGCAAGATCGCAGACGCCGCCGAGATTGGCGATGATCCCGTCCATCGAGAAGACACCGTCGGTGGCGACCAGCTTGAAGCGGCTGCCTTCGGCCTTTTTCAGTTCCTCCTTGAGCGCTGCCATATCGTTGTTGGCGTAGCGGAAGCGCTTGGCCTTCGAGAGCCTCACACCGTCGATGATCGAGGCATGGTTCAGCGCGTCCGAGATGATCGCGTCCTCTTCCGACAGCAGCGTTTCGAACAGGCCGCCATTGGCGTCGAAGCAGGAGGAATAGAGGATCGTGTCTTCCATGCCGAGGAAAGAGGAGATGCGCGCTTCGAGCTGCTTATGCTCTTCCTGCGTGCCGCAGATGAAGCGCACCGAAGCCATGCCGTAGCCGTATCGGTCGAGCGCCTGCTTGCCGGCCTCGGCCAGCTCCTCGTTATCGGCAAGGCCGAGATAGTTGTTGGCGCAGAAATTCAGCACCCGCTCGCCGGTGGAAATCGCGATCTCGCCCGCCTGCTTGGAGCTGATGACGCGCTCGGATTTGTAGAGGCCGGCATCCTTCAGCGCTGAGATCTCGTTGCTGAGATGGGAGAGAAATTGCGAGGTCATGGACGGCCTTTCCCAGAGATTTCGTTTTGCCCGCCGGGTTAGCATATTGCCGCCGGCTTGTCTTCTCAGCGCTGGACCGAGATCAGCAGGAACATCGGCCGGTCCATCTCCTCCGCCCAATCTGGATTGTCGTGGAGCTCATCTTCGTTCGGGCTCCACTCCTCGACATGGCGAATGGTAAAGCCGGCCGCGATCAATGTGTTGAGCGTCGTGCCGAGCTTGCGGTGCTGCTTGACCAAACCCTTGGCAAGCCAGTCGGTGGTGCGCAGACCTTCGACGGAATAACGGTCGAGCGGCCAGATGCGCCGCCCCTCGGCATCGGCTGCCCAGGCGGGATTGGTCGGCGCCATGAAGATCGGATGCTCGATGGTGAAGACGAATTGCGATCCCGGCAAAAGCGCGCGATAGACCGTCGCGGCGAGACCGGCAAAATCCTCGATATAATGCAGCGCCAGCGAGCTATAGGCGAAATCGAAGGAAGCTTGAGCAAGTGTGAGATGCTCGAGATCGGCGATCTCGTAGGTGATCGCTGCTTCCGCCGTATCGGCCTTCGCTCTGGCGATCATCTTTTCCGAGATGTCGAGCGCAAGCACGCTTGCAGCACCCTGGCCCACGGCAAAACGCGAAAACCAGCCGAAGCCGCAACCGAGATCGACGACGCGCTTGCCGGCAAGATCGGGCAGCAACGCGCGCACCGCCGGCCACTCCGATGCTCCGTCGAGCCCGTGCACGGATCGCCTCATGCCGCTATATCCGGCGAAGAATTCCGGTCGGTCGTAGATATTCTGGGCCATCGGCGCTCCTCCCTACTGCATAATTCCTTAAATCAGTATCGATTTCAGGAGAAATTATGCAGCAATTCAAAGTGCTACAGCGTCCTTTGCGCGTCTGAAAGACGCGCGGCGCTGTAGAGGCAGCACTACCATGCCCCCGCGCCCGATCTCAAGGATCTGGCGGGCCTGTTAACCCTTGTCCTGCGCAAACGATGATCTCGAGGAAGGCATCGCCGTAACGCTCCAGCTTCGCCTGCCCGACGCCTGATATGGCGAGCAGTTCCTTGCGGCTGCGCGGCTTCTCGGTGGCGAAAGCTATCAGCGTGGTATCGGGAAAGACGACATAGGGCGGTACGCCGAGCGATTTCGCGATCGCCATGCGCTCGGCCCGCAGTGCCTCGAAGAGACTGCCGTCGGCGCCTGATAGTCCCGATTTGCGTTCGCTGCGCTCTGCCTTTTTCGTGCGCCGTTCCGAGGCCGGCCGGTCCTTGCGGAAGAACACTCGCCGCTCGTGTTTGAAGACGGCGCGCGCCTCCGGCTCGAGTTTCAGCGCCCCGAAGGCCTCGTGGTCGACACGGATCAGCCCCATGGCAAGCAACTGGCGCAAGACCGACTGCCAGACGCGTGCCGAAATATCCTTGCCGGCCCCGAAAACCGGCATCTCGGTGTGGCCGAAACGCTCGGTCTTTTCGTTGACGTTGCCAAGAAGCACGTCGACGACATGGCCAGCGCCGAAACGCTCGCCGGTGCGGTAGACGGCGGCAAGCGCCTTGATCGCCGCCTCCGTGCCCTCCCAGGTCTCGACCGGCTTCAGGCAGGTGTCGCAATTGCCGCATTGTCCGGCATGCGCCTCGCCGAAATGAGCAAGGATCGCCTGACGGCGGCAGGAGGCGGTCTCGCAGATCGCGAGCAACGCATTGAGCTTGGCGCGTTCGACCCGCTTGATCTCCGCGGCGGCACTGCCCTCGTCGATCATCCGGCCGCGCTGGATCACGTCGGCCATACCGTAGGCCATCCAGACCTCGGACGGCAGGCCGTCGCGGCCGGCACGCCCGGTCTCCTGATAATAGGCTTCCACCGAACCCGGCAGATCGAGATGGGCGACATAACGCACGTTCGGTTTGTCGATGCCCATGCCGAAGGCGACGGTGGCGACCAGGCAAAGGTTCTCTTCTTTCAGGAAGGCATCCTGATTGGCGTCACGAACCGCCCTGTCCATGCCGGCATGATAGGCACGGGCGCGAATGCCCTGCCCGTTCAGCCATTCAGCCGTATCCTCGACCTTGGCGCGCGACAGGCAATAGACGATGCCGCTGTCGCCCTTGTGGCCGGACAGGAACCGCAGCAGCTGCTGGCGCGGCTGATCACGCTCGACGATCTCGTAGGCAATGTTCGGGCGGTCGAAGCTAGTGGTGAATATCTCGGCAGAATCCAAACCCAGCCGCTCGATCATGTCGTCGCGCGTATGCGGATCGGCCGTCGCCGTCAGCGCCACCCTGGGCACACCGGGATATTGCTCGCCGAGCCGGCCGAGTTCGCGATACTCCGGCCGGAAATCATGGCCCCATTGCGAGACGCAATGGGCCTCGTCAATCGCAAACAGCGCGATCTTCTCGTTGGCGATCAGCTCGCGGAAACCATCCGTCAAAATGCGCTCGGGCGTGACGTAGAGAAGATCGAGCTGACCCGCCGAGAGCGCGCGGCGAACCTCGACGAACTCCTCGCGCGACAGCGACGAGTTGAGTGCTGCGGCGCGGATGCCGAGCTGCTTCATCGCCTCCACCTGATCGCGCATCAGCGCAATCAGCGGCGAAACGACAATACCCACACCGTCGCGGCAGAGCGCCGGGATCTGGAAGCACAGCGATTTGCCCGCACCTGTGGGAAAGAGCACGACCGCATCGCCGCCGGAAACCACATGCTCGACCACCTGCTGCTGCTTGCCGCGGAAGGAGGAATAGCCGTAGACCTGCTTGAGGATATCGAGCGGCGAGCGGCCGGAAGAAAACAGCGCGCCGGAGGCGGAAAAGCCCGGTTCGTTTCGTTCGGTCAGCGACATCAGTGGTTCGCCGCCCCTTTGACGCGGCCGGAGAGCACGCCGAAGCCGTCGATGATGGCCTCCTGGTTCTCAAGGCGCACCCCTTCGAAATGCACTTCCTGCTGCGCTCGCATCAGCTGAACGATCGCCTCGCCGTCGCCGGCTTCGGTCGCCAGCGCGATCTCACGCTCGAGTTCGATCTTCTGCCGGCGCAGCGCCTTCGCCCGCTTGTGGGAGGCCAGTGCCTGGCGGTATCCCTCACGCGCATCCTCCATCGCCGCCTCCTCGGTCGCGATCCACAGCCGGGCATTGCGCACCTGCTGGTCGAGGCTCTTGATGAGCGGGCCGAAGCCTTCGAATTCCAGCCTTTCGGTCAGATATTCGCGCGTCAGATGCGGGCCGGCGACGGAAGCCGCAGCTCCCAGCATCGCCGACCAGAGCCGCTGCAGCTCGCGGCTGTCATATTCGATCGCGGCGATCTCGTCATAATCGTCGATCATCAGCGAGGGATGATTGACGACGGTCAACGCCAGCACGCATTCGCGCAGCGCCGTATTGTTCTGGTGGCCGCGCACGGGACCCGAGCGGGCGAGCCTTTCTGAAATGACACTGGGGCTTTTCGGCCCGGCCTTGCCCGCATTGTCGCGGCCCGTCCGGTAATTGCCATTGCCGTTGAAGCCGCCGCGGCGATCGCCATTGTTGCGATTCTGGAACTGCGGCTGGAAGAAGGCGTTCAGCCGATCGCGAATATCCTGCTGATAGTGACGGCGGACGTTCTCGTCGGCGATGACGGCGACCAGTTGCTTCAGCCGCGCCTCGAGCTCGGCGCGCGCCTCCGGCGTGTCGAACTTGCCGGTGTTGACCTCCCGGCTCCACAGCATCTCGGAAAGCGGCTTTGCCTGGCTCATCACCTTGTCGAAGGGCGCCCGCCCGTCATCGCGCACGAGATCGTCGGGATCCTTGCCGTCGGGCAGAAGCGCGAAGCGAACGGAACGGCCGGGCTTCAGATGCGGCAACGCCAGTTCGGCAGCGCGATTGGCCGCGCGGATGCCGGCGCCGTCGCCGTCGAAGCAGAGCACCGGTTGCGGCACCATCTTCCAGAGCAGCTCGAGCTGGTTTTCGGTGAGCGCCGTGCCAAGCGGCGCAACGGCATTCTCGATGCCCGCCTGATGTAGCGCGATCACGTCCATATAGCCCTCGACGGCGATGATGGTGCCGGTCGCATTGTCGTCTTGAGGATCGCCGCGGCCCGGTCCCTGGATCGCCCGCCGCGCACGGGCGAAATTGTAAAGGACATTGCCCTTGTGGAAGAGCTCCGTCTCGTTGGAGTTCAGATATTTCGCCGGCGCATCGGCCGCCATGGCGCGGCCGCCGAAGGCGATCACCTTTTCCCGCGACGAAAGGATCGGGAACATGATGCGGTCGCGGAAACGATCGTAGGAAACCGGCACGTTTTCATGGACGACCAGGCCGCAGGCCTCGATCTGCTCCTTGGAAACACCCTTGCCGGCGAGGAATTCCTTCAGCGCATTGCGGCTGTCGGGCGCATAGCCGAGACGGAAGGTCTCGATGGTGCGGCCCGTCAGTCCGCGGTCGCGCAGATAGGCGCGCGCCCTCGCCCCATTCGCCGTCTGCAGCTGATCCTGGAAAAACTGTGTCGCCATTTCCATGACGTCGATCAGCGAGCCGCGCTCCTTCTCGCGCTTCTCCATCACAGGATCGGCAAGCGGCATCGGCACACCGGCCATATCGGCGATCTGCTGTACCGCCTCGGGGAAACTCAGACCTTCAAGTTCTGTCAGGAAACGGAAATGGTCGCCGGTGACGCCACAGCCGAAGCAGTGATAGCGGCCCTTTCGGTCCTCGCAATGGAAGCTCGGCGATTTTTCGCCGTGGAACGGGCAGCAGGCCCAGTAATCGCCGCGCGACACGTTGGTCTTCCGCTTGTCCCAGCTCACGCGGCGCGCGATCACGTTCGAAATCGGAACGCGGTCGCGAATATCATCGAGGAAGGTGTTGGAAAAGCGCATTTATACCTCTTGATCAGCCTCCATATAAGCTGCTTTTCCGCTCCATGCCACGAAACTTGTCATGAAAACCCGCTATTCACAGGCTTTACGGCCGTCTTCGGCGGCGCGGATTATCCAATCAACAACGCGTTATCGCTCCCTGCGACAGGGTGCGACATTATCGTCCTCACAGGGGCCGGAATTCCATCGTCATAAACGCTTCAACAAGAGCGGCGGCCCTTGACAGAACCGAGGAAAATCTTTTGGAAACAAAGGATTATTACCTCTGATGACTGCGCTTCATCATCCTCCAGGCCGCCTCCCGAGAGTCCGCTTCGACGCCTCCCAAAACGCCGATTCCGGCAATTATTATTTTTTTGTAATTTGAATAAGCCGCCACACCGCAATAGGTTCGATCTCAACAAAGCGATCCCCGAGCGAAGCACCATCCCTACCCCCGGCGCCGCTTCGCAAGGGTGCCTTTGCAAATACCCTCCGGCTTGGGCTTCGGCCCTGCGTGCCGGTGGAAGCAAAGAGCAAGAAGGCAGGAGCGCCCCCAGCTCCTGCCTTCTTAAATTTTTGGCTCTCCCTGCGACAACTCTCCCTTTGAAATTAACCGCTTATCGATAAAACCGTTGACAGGCGGCGCTTGCATGAAAGATGTATGCGCCGAACTCCCTGGACCTCTCCAAATGGCTTTTACCGCGGATAATCTTGCAGCTGACGATCGCTTTCTCGCTGCCATCCTGCATTGCGCCGATCAGATGCTCGCCATCTATCGCGAGAGCCCGCGCATAGCCTCGATCTTCGCCGCGCAACAGCGCTGGCTGATGGCCCATGCCGGCTTCGCGCTTCATTACGGTTATTCCGACGACGGGAGGAGCGGCGGCCTCTATTCCGGCCGCTTCATCGATTTTGCGGTCAGGAACAATATCGCCAGCCGCAACACGGCCGCGGCCTTCATGCAGGAAATGCTGGCCTACCGCTTCCTGCGGCCGGTTCCCGGCCCCGACAAGCGCACACGCTACCTGGAGCCCACCGAAATCGCCGAGCAGCATTTCACCCGATGGCTCGTCGCCCATATGATGATCCTCGACAGCCTCGACGGCGGCGAGCGCGCCGATAAGATCACCGCCGACCCCTCGGCGATGATGGCAGCGATCCAGCCGCTAATCGCAAGAGCGATCATCGGGAGTGAAGCGGTGCGCAGCCCGGGCGCCACCTTCAACCTCTTCAACTGGGCGAATTCCGGCGGGCTGGTGATGGACTATATGATCTCGCGCCTTCCCGAATTTCCAAGGACAGCCGACCGCGTCGTTCTCGGCCCTCTGTCGCTCCGGGAAATCCGCGAACAGTTCATGATCTCCAATACCCACCTGAAGCGGCTTCTGATGCAGGCAGCGACCATGGAGAGCATCGGCTGGACGGAACCCTCCCGCAAGGGCGACTTCTGGCTGTCGGGCCGCTTCATCTGCGAATATTGGAATTATCAGGCGGCGAAATTCGCCATCATCGATGCCGCCGCCGAAGCGGTGCTCGGGCCTGCGGTCCGTGACGAACCGCAGGCAAGACGGGTTATCTGAGGCTTATCCGTTCAACAGTTCCTTGACGGTCGCCGACGCCTTGGCGAAATCCATCTGGCCGGCATAACGCTCCTTCAGCGCCGCCATCACCTTGCCCATGTCCTTGGCGCCCGCGGCACCCGTCTCGGCGATGATCGCCGAGACGTTGGCGCGCACTTCACTGTCCGAAAGCTGCTTCGGCATGAAATCCTGGATGACGGTGATTTCGGCACGCTCCTTGGCGGCAAGCTCCGGGCGGGAATTCTCCTCGTAGATCTTGGCCGATTCGTCGCGCTGCTTCACCATCTTGGCGAGAATCTGCAGGATCTCGTCGTCGCTCGCCTGCTCCTTGCCGGTGCCGCGATTGGCGATATCGCGGTCCTTGACCGCGGCCTGAATCAGCCGGACGGTGGAAAGCCGCTCCGCATTCTTGGCCTTCATCGCCGCTTTCAGCTGGGTGGCGAGTTGATCGCGCAGCATGGTCTTCACTCCTGTTTTGATGCCGCTTCATAAACCACGCTGATGCGGGGGATCAAATAAATTGCGCGGTCTGTGCGATAAAGCGCAGGAAAACGGCAGCAATCTCGGCTACAAAGATTGACCGCAAGCGATTGCGTGGCTATTTACCGCCACCTGCACCAAAATTCGTGATCAGGCCTGAAGCGCGAGGCATTGCCGCGTCCACACGCCTGCGAGATCAAAAGGCGGCCAGCCGCGGCAACGCGCGCACCGATCGCCGGAAACGGGATGAAGATGACCGCGACAGCACCCTGGACAATCGAAAAGCCGACCGCCCTGCTCGTTCTTGCCGACGGCACGGTCATCGAAGGCAAGGGCATCGGCGCCACCGGCAAGGTGCCGGCCGAAGTGGTCTTCAACACAGCGCTGACCGGCTATGAGGAGATCCTGACGGACCCCTCCTATCTAGGCCAGATCGTCACCTTCACCTTCCCGCATATCGGCAATATCGGCACCAATGATGAAGACATCGAGGATCTGACGCCGGCCGCCCGCCACGGCGCCGTCGGCGTAATCTTCAAGGCCGACATCACTGAGCCCTCGAACTACCGCGCCGCCAAGCACCTCGACCAATGGCTGAAGGCGCGCGGCGTCATCGGTCTCTGCGGTATCGACACGCGCGCGCTGACCGCCTGGATCCGTGAGAACGGCGCTCCGAACGCGGTGATCGCCCACGATCCGAACGGCGTCTTCGACATCGAGGCGCTGAAGGCCGAAGCCAAAGCCTGGAGCGGCCTCGAAGGTCTCGACCTCGCCAAGATCGCCTCGTCGGGCCAGTCCTCGCAATGGACCGAAACGCCGTGGGTCTGGAATGAAGGTTACGGTGAGCTCAAGGCGACGGACGCGAAATACCACGTCGTCTGCCTCGATTACGGCGTCAAGCGCAACATCCTGCGCCTGTTTGCCGGCCTCGACTGCAAGGTGACCGTCGTGCCGGCCGCAACGAGCGCCGAAGACGTGCTCGCCATGCAGCCGGACGGCATCTTCCTGTCGAACGGCCCTGGCGATCCGGCGGCAACCGGCGACTATGCCGTGCCTGTGATCAAGACACTGATCAAGACCGATATCCCGGTCTTCGGCATCTGCCTCGGCCACCAGATGCTGGGCTTGGCACTTGGCGCGAAGACCGAGAAGATGCATCAGGGCCATCACGGCGCCAACCACCCCGTCAAGGACCATACGACCGGCAAGGTCGAGATCGTCTCGATGAACCACGGCTTCGCGGTCGACTCGAAGTCGCTGCCGGATGGGGTTGAAGAGACTCATATTTCGCTCTTCGACGGCACCAATTGCGGCCTGCGCGTCCTCGGCAAGCAGGTCTTCTCGGTCCAGCATCATCCGGAAGCCTCTCCTGGCCCGCAGGACAGCCACTATCTCTTCCGTCGCTTCATCAACATGGTGCGTGAGAAGAAGGGCGAACCGGCGCTCGCCGAACGCTGATTTCAAAAAATGCCCATTTCCGAGGAAGGCCCGTTCAACGGGCCTTTTTCTTTATCCGCATATTGACCTCAGCTTAACTTGAGGAATTACAGATCTGCCTGCAGACATCTGATGCAGGAGAAAACTGGATGAGCGGAGCTTTCTTTCGAGTAGACAAGTTCATCGTGCCGGCGGCGGCACGCGAGGAATTTCTCGTCAAAGTGATGATGACCCACAAAGTGTTGGAAGCGCAGGACGGTTTCATCGATCACAGGGTGCTGGAGCAGGTCGCCGGTCCGGGCGAATTCAATTTCGTCACGATTGCCGAATGGGAAAATACCGAAGTCGTCGAGCGCGCGCGGGCAGCCGTGGCGGCCGCTCATAAGGCCGCAAATTTCGATCCGCAGGAAATGTTTTCGCGTCTCGGCATTCGTGCCGATATTGCCAGCTACAAACCTGTCGCGGCTTGAGGATAAAGACGGCCGGCTAGAGCATGATGCCGAAAAGTGTCAGCGGTTTTCGGACGACATCATGCTCTAACTATTTGGTTTAGAACGGGATGATTTTAAGCGACTCGGCCTAAAATCATCCCGTTCTAGGCGCCGGCCGTCACTCCTTCGCGGCGAAGGAGAAGGTAGAAGCGTGCGCAGAGCATGACGGCGGCCGCCGCCAGCCCGACGAGGAAGCCGAACCAGATGCCGATGCCGCCGAAACCGAGCGGCAAGGCAAAGGCCCAGGCGAGGAAGAAGCCGATCGGCCAGTAGGCGATCAACGCCATGATCATCGGCACGCGTGCGTCCTTGAGGCCGCGCAGCAATCCATTGGCAATCACCTGCAGCCCATCGACGAGCTGGAAAAGCCCGGCAACGACGATCAGCGGTCCGGCATAGGCAAGCACCTCCGGCGCCTCGGGCGAGTTGACGTCGAGGAACCAGCTGCCGAGGAATTGCGGCATGGAGGCAAAAAGCACGCTGCCCACCGCCGAAATGGCGCAGGCGAGGACGAGCACGGTGATCGAAGCGCGCACCAGCCCCTGATAATCGCCCTGCCCATGCGCGACACCGACGCGCACCGTTGCCGCCTGGCTGAGGCCGAGTGGGATCATGAAGGCGATCGAGGCCCATTGCAGGGCTATGCCGTGGGCGGCGAGCTCGATGGTGCCGATATAGCCCATCAGCAGCGAGGCCACCGTGAACAGACTGACCTCGGCGAGGATGGTGACGCTGATCGGGAAACCGAGCCGGATGACCTCCAGCAGCGCGTGCCAGTCGGGTTTCCAGAATCGCACGAAGATCTCGTAGCGCCGCGTCTCTTCCCGCCGCTGCACGAAAGCCAGGATGAAGAGGAAGCCGGCTGTCTGCACGACGACCGAAACGATCGCCGCCCCTTCGAGCCCCATTGCCGGAAAGCCGAAATGACCTAGCACCAGGGCATAGGCGAAGATCGCATTCATCACCAGCGTGACGATGGTGACGTTGAGGATGACGCCTGCCTTGCCGATTGCACTGACAAGCGAGCGCATGACGTTGAAGAGCAGCGCCGGCAGTACGCCGAACTGACCGATCATGATATAGCCGTGGGCGAGCTTGGCCACCTCGGGCTTCTGCTGCGCAAAAAGCAGGATCTGTTCCGCATTGAAGAAGGCCGGCTGCATGATGACCCAGTATGCGATCACCACCCACAGGCCCATGCGCAGCGACCGGCGCACCGAGACGAGGTCGCCGCGGCCATAGGCCTGCGCTACCAGCGGAATGACGGCGATGGCAAAGCCCGAACCGAAGATGAGGATCGTGAAGAGGAACTGGGCCGACAGCACCATCGCCGCCAGCTGCTCGGCGCCGAGACGTCCGACGATCATCACATCGGTGGTGTGGATGCCGAGCTGAGCGAGCTGGGCGCCGATCAGCGGAATGCCGAGCGCCAGCGTGGCACGGAAATGTGCACCCCAACGATTATCGGTTGTCGGCGCAAGCCTGCGCGCGTCGATCGGCGTGTCCATGACACCAGTCCTGTGATTGAAATATGCGTCGCCGCAGCTTGCGGCGAAATATCATCCGGGCTTAGATCAAAGCCCTGCAAAGAACTACCCCAAATGAGGCAGGTGATGAAAAATTCATCATCGCATCACCATTTCTGATCGATCAGCCCGTGGCTTCCAGCGCCTCGGCCGGCTCCCTCACCCGAACCCTTGTGAGGAATACCCCGGCGGCCAGAAGGATGAGCACGGCGGCCGTGAGATACGGCGCGCCGGCAAAAGTGACGGGCGCCTCAGGCCGCGTGAAATAGGAAAACATCTGCGTGAAGATCAGTGGCCCGACAATGGTGGTGATGCTGCTGAGGCTGGTCAGCGCGCCCTGCAGCTCGCCCTG